>VFZQ01000171.1 GCA_016871135.1 Acidobacteriota bacterium
GCGGGACCGGAAGTGTGGTTAGTCGGATTTGTACGGAACGGAACAGAGCGAACGTATTTCGCGATGAGCGCGGGCTCGGCAAAGATGGACGATGTGTTCTCCAAGCGCGTTTCACTCGCGCGCGAGCGGCTGGCGAAGCTCGGGCTATTTCCCGCCGAGTAGCTCGGCGATGCGTTCGTTCCACACGATGCCGAGGCCAGGTTCCGCGGGCACGTCGTAGCTGCCGTCCTTGATGACGATCTTCGATGCGAGGAAGGCGTTCGCGGTGTCGACGACATTCGGATTGTATTCGCAAAGATTGCAGTGCTCGCAGGCGGCGGCGAAGTGCAGCGCGGCGGCCAACTGCGGACCCATGGCGATGCTGACGTGCGGAACGATTTCCTTGCCGAACTCGCGGGCGATGGCAAGGCTTTCGGTAATACCCGAGCGGCCGAGGTCGGGTTGCAGCACGCCTGCAATATCGGCGAATGGCTCTATTTCGGCACGGGTGCGATAGCTTTCGCCGAGTGCGATCGGCGTTTTGATCGACCGCGCCAATGCGGCATGGCCGTCGATGTCTTCCGGATATAACGGACATTCGAGCCAGCGGGCGTTCCGTGCGTCGAGTTCGCGAGCCATTTCGATGGCGCCGGCCGGCGGCATGTGCCAGAGCGCATCGACGGCGAAGCGCATGTGCGCGGGCAACCCGTCGGCGACTTGCAGCAAAGCGGCCCAGTCGGTTTCGTAGTAGAGCTTGATCAGGTCGAAGCCCGCATCGGCGTGGGTCTTCGCCAAATTCGTACCGCTGAGGTAGGCGCGAACGCGAGTCTTGGGGGAGTTTGACAGCAACGCCGATACGGGCTTGCCGGCGAGCTTGCCGGCGAGATCCCAGAGCGCGAGATCGACGCCGCTGATGGCGTCGATCATGAAGCCGCCGGTTTGCCCACGCACTCGCATGGTTGCATACATGCGGGACCAAAGTGCTTCAATGCGCGCGACGGAACCGTCGAACTCTTCGTTGAGCAGTGCCGGGCGCAGCAGGTGTTCGACGATCGTACAAGCGACTTCTGGCGCGAGCGGGGCCTGGGCTTCGCCCCATCCTTCGAGGCCGTTTTCGTAGCGCACTCGAATGAGGGCGGTTTCGAAGCAGGTCGAATACAGCACCGGATAGGCGGTCGACCAGCGGTAGCGGCCATCCCCGGCGAGAGCGGTCGGCGAGCCGGCGGTACCTTTGGCCGCGGCCAAATCGCGAGGGAGACAGATGGGAAACGCGTCTAGAGAGATGATCCGCATATACAATAGAGAGTTTGCATGAAACTACGCCGCCTGACTCGCAAACGCGCAACCGATGAAGTGTACGAGTCCCTTCGCGAGGCTATCCTTACGCGCTATTTCAGGCCTGGCGAGCGGTTGCAGGTCGATGAAATAGCCGACAAGCTCGGTGTTAGTTTGACGCCGGTTCGGCACGCGGTACAGCAGTTGGCCAATGAAGGTCTGATCGAGATCAAGCCGCGCAGTGGCACGTTCGTCGCGACGCTGTCGATCGAAGACATCGAGGCGACGTTCGAGGTGCGCATCGCGCTGGAGTGTCTTGCCGCGGAAAAGGCGATCGAGCGCATTAAGCCGAATGAACTCGCACGGATTGAAGATCTGATCGAGGCTCTCTCCCAGCCGGTAACGAACGAAGAGTCGCTGCGAAAACACGAGAAGGCCAACAGCGAGTTGCATCAACTGCTGATCGACGCGGCGGGCAACAAGCGGCTTGCCGAGATTTACAACGGGTTGAATGCGCATCTTACGATCGCGCGCATCCACGCGGCCGAACGCAACGAATCCAGAAATACGGAGTTCGGCAAACGCTTCGAAATCGAGCAGGCCGAACATGAAGAGATCGTCGCCGCGCTGCGAGCACGCGATGTCGCCCGCATGCAGTCGGCGCTGCGCGCGCATATCGCTCGGGCGAAGTCGACGTTGATGAATGCCTGGCAGCAGCAAGGTTAGATGGCCTTTCGCACGTAGCGGTGGGTGATCAAAAACGCGATCGGGTGCAGCAGGCCCATGATGAAGAAGATCGCGTCGTAGCCGAACCACTGCACAATGTAGCCAGTGGCCCAGGTGAACAGAGTGCCGCCGAGTCCATTGCCGAAGGCCAGTACACCGGAAGCGCGACCGATCATCGGTTTGGGGAAGATGTCGTTGGTTAGCGTCGATTGATTCGCTTTCCACGCCATGTGCGCGAAGGTGATGACCGACATCAGCGCCAGCGCGGCGTTCGCGGAGACATGATTAACCAGCATCGAAAGCGGCATCAGCATTGCGAATGGCAACATGCACAGGCGGCGCGCGTGGAGCACTTCCCTTCCTCGCGCGATCATGCGGCCGCTCAGCCAGCCGCCAAAAAGTGCGCCGATATCGGCGGTCAAATACGGCAGCCATGTGATCGCGGCCATCTCCACCATCGTGAAGCCGCGCTTCTCCACCATGTACTTTGGCAGCCAGAAGAGATAGAACCACCAGACGGGATCGGAGAGAAAACGCGAGACCATCAGGCCCCAGGTTTGCGGGTAGCGGAACAGTTCGGCGAAGGGAATCGCAGGGCGCTGTTCTTCGGCGGCCGCTGTGGTCTCCGGCACACGGTAGATCCAAAGCCAGAACACAAGCCACACGAGGCCGAGCGCGCCGGTTAACACAAACGCGAGGCGCCAACCGTACTCAAGATTGATCCACGCAATCAGCGGCACGGCGATGACAGCGCCGACGGTTCCGCCGGCTTGAATCAAACCGTTGACGAACGCGCGTTCCTTGGCGGGGTACCACTCCGACACCACTTTGAACGCGGCCATATAGTTGCCCGATTCGCCCATGCCCAACAAGAACCGCAACGCTCCGAGCGACCACACGCCTTGCGCCAGCGCGTGCGCCATATTCGCAATCGACCACCATGCCATGAACAGCGCCAGCGAGACGCGGGTACCAAGACGGTCGACGAGGAAACCCGAGCCGATGTACATCACGGTGTAGGCCGCGAGGAAAGCGGTGAGGATGTTGGAATACTCGATCTGCGACAGTCCGAGTGTTTTCGTGAGTTCCGGCGCGAGGACAGAAAGCGTCTGGCGGTCGACGTAGTTGATTACCGTCGAGAGGAAAAGAAGCGCGGCGATCCACCAACGCAAATGGGGCATCGGCTAATTATTTCTCAGCGAGCGACCGAAGGTGGTTTAGTTCGGCGACGCTCTCCGGTTCAAGCGACGCGGTTGGATGCCGCACGCGCGCGGACGCGATGATTCCCGCGTGGACGAGCGAGTGCTTCTGCGCGGAGACGCCGAGACCAGGCTGCAACTGGAAGCGAAGCAACGGAAGATTGCGCATGAACAACTGCCAAGCGTCGTCAATCGAGCCGCTTTCGAGCAGGTTCCAGATCTTGACAAGATCACGAGTGCGGTCGCTGCCCGGCATTTGGCCGCGCCCGCCGCGGAGGTGCTCTTCGATGAAGAACTGGCAGTTGAGGCCGCCGAAGAGAGTAAGCGAATCGCCGGCGAGTTTCTTGAGCGCGCTGATTTTCGGGGCAGTCGGCGGCGCCTCGACTTTGACGTAGCGGACGTTTTCGATCTCGCGCGCCATGCGGGCTAAGAGCGGCGCGGGCATGGCGACGGTGGTCATCAACGGCGCATCCTGCACCATGATCGGAATCTTGACGGCCTTCGAAATGGCGTCGAAGTAATGCATCAGGCCGTCGCCGTCGGTTTTGAGGAAGTAGGGCGGCAGGACCATCAGGCAATCGGCGCCGAGGTCCTCCATCTCTTTGGAAAGCGCAACGGCGGCGTCGGTACCGGTGTGCCCTGACGATGCGACGAGCGGCACGCGGCCATTCACGCGCTTGGCAATCTGTTTCATCAGCGCGATGCGCTCTTCCGATGAAAGGGTGTAGCCTTCGCTGGCATTGCCGAACAGTCCGAGACCGTGCGCGCCCTCCGCGAGCAGGAAATCGATCAGCTTTTCCTGGCTGTTAAAGTCGACGGCGCCGTTGTCGAGGAACGGCGTATTGGCGATGGGGTATACCCCTTCAAGAAGTTTTGGCACGGGCAATCTGAAATATTATACTCCAGGCTGCGGTTACAGGTTGACGTTCAGAACCTCGTCGAAGACACCGTCAGGAAGGCCGATGCCGCTGATTTTTAGGCGGTGCAGTATTTTTGGCGCTTCGCCGCTCCAGCGAAAACGGCCTTGTACTTTGCCTTCGGCGTTGACGCCGACGCGCTCGAAGAAGAAGACGTCCCGCACTTCGATGTGATCTTCCTTGATGCCGATCACCTCGGAGATGTTGATGATTTTGCGCGAGCCGTCCTGCAGGCGGCTGACCTGCACCACCATCTTGATTGCGCTAGCAAGCTGTTGCAGAATAACGCGCGTCGGAATTTGCAGGTCGGCCATGAGGATCATGGCTTCCAAACGCGAGAAGGCATCGCGCGGCGTATTGGCGTGGATCGTGGTCATCGACCCTTCGACACCGGTGTTCATCGCCTGCAACATGTCGAGCGCCTCAGCGCCGCGGCACTCGCCGACGACGATGCGGTCGGGGCGCATGCGGAGCGCGGTGCGAACGAGCATGCGCTGGTTGATGCCGCCTTCCTTGGTCAGATTGGCCGGACGCGTTTCGAACTTCACGACGTGACGCTGCTGGAGTTGCAGTTCGGCGGTGTCCTCAATTGTGATGATGCGCTCTTCGCCGGGGATGAATCGCGACAGCGCGTTGAGCGTCGTCGTCTTGCCGGAGCCGGTTCCGCCGGAGATGAGAATCGTCGTCTTGGCCTGCACACATGCGGCGAGAAACTGGAGCATCGACGGCATGATGGTGCGATTGGCGAGCATCTCTTCGCTGGTGATGACGTGACGGCCGAAGCGGCGGATGGAAAGCGAAGGGCCATCGAGCGCGAGAGGCGGGATGATGGCGTTGACACGGGATCCGTCTTGCAGGCGCGCGTCGACGATGGGTTGCGCTTCGTCGACGCGGCGGCCGACCTGCGCGACGATTTTTTCGATGATGTGCAGCAGGTGGCCGTTGTCGCGGAAGCGCACGGGTGTCAACTGCAACCGGCCCATGCGTTCGATGTAGACCTTGTTGTAGGAGTTGACGAGAATATCGGAGATCGACGGTTCTTTGAGAAGGGGCTCCAGCGGGCCCAGGCCCAACACCTCGTCGAGCACTTCTTCAACGATCTTGTTCTGCTCGGCCGTTGTCATCGGCACGCGTTCGTCGTCGAGCAGCCGTTCAACGACACGGCCGATTTCGGAACGCACGCGTTCTTTCGGGATCGACGATACGCGGTCGAGATCAAGAACACCGATCAGCTTTTTGTGAATCTCCGACTTCAATTCGAAGTAGCGATCGGTGTTGCGCGCAAAACCGCCTGCCGTGGCTGGGTGACGCGGTCCGTGCGTTTCTTGATCAGGAGCGGAGCGCTTGGCGGCGGGCCGGGCCGACTTGGTCACCGTTTGGTTGTTCTTTGCCGCGAGCAGTTGAGCGAGAGATGGCCTCGGGGCCGGCGACTGTTCGGGCGTGTTGGAGTCGGTAGACACGTGTGGCTATTGGGTAAGAACCCAAGGTAGCATGAGAAGTTGCTGACCCGCCGCCAGTTTGTGTCCGCGTTCGCCGGTGCTCAAGGGCAAAGGCGGCCGAATGTTTTGTTCATTCTGTGCGATCAGTGGCAAAGGTTCGTGATGCCGGGCGCGAGCGACAGAGACCTCGCCGCGCCGCACCTCGCACGATTGACGAAGCAGTCGGTCGAGTTCACACGCGCGTATGTTTCCAATCCGGTATGTTCACCGTCGCGCGCCGCGCTGCAGACGGGTCGTTACGGCACGGCTGTCGGCATGCCGTGGAACAACAAGTTAATGGACGCGGGGGCGTCGTGCATCGCGGATCGATTCTTCGCGGCCGGGTACAAGACAGGCTACATCGGCAAGTGGCATTTGGACGGCGAACCCAAGCCTGGGTTTGTACCGAAAGAGCGGCGACGGGGCTATCAGTATTGGGCGGCGTTTAATCGCGGGCACGCTTACTATGCGTCGACCTACTTCGGGGATTCCGAAACACCGATCGCGCGCGGCGGTTTTGAGCCCGACTATCAGACCGCACTCGCTGTCGAGTTCATTCAGCAGCACGCGGGTGATCCATTTTTTCTGTTCGTTTCTTTCGGGCCACCGCACACACCGCGCCGCGCGCCGGACAAACACGCCGCGCGGTACCAACCGGAACGATTCGCGCTGCGCGACAATGTTCCCTACAAATATCAGCCGGAAGCGCGGAAGCAGCGAGTGGGTTACTACGGACTTTGCTCGGCGCTGGACGATTGCGTGGGTCGGCTGCTGGCTGCGCTCGACGAACGAAAGCTAAGCGAGGACACGATTGTCGTCTTCACGGCGGATCACGGCGACATGCTGGGTTCGCATGGCTTGGAGTTCAAAGGCATCTGGTATGAAGAGTCGGCGGGCGTGCCGTTGTTGATTCGCTGGCCGCGGCGAATCAAGCCGGGCGCGAAGCAGGACTGGCTGTTCAATAACATCGACATGGCACCGACTTTGGCGGGACTTTGCGGCATTGATCCGCCCGCGGAGGCGCACGGCGAAGATCGATCGGCCCTGGTGCTACGTGGTGAAGGGGAACGGCCGGAGTCAATTTACGTGCAGGGGAGAATCGGCACGAACGGCGAATGGCGGATGATCATTCGCGGCTGGGATAAACTTGTTGTCGACCGCGAACGCAAGCCGATTCACCTTTACAACCTCGCACAGGATCCGCTTGAGATGAACGATCTGATCAACGATCGAGGAAGCGTTCGGAAGCAGGAAGAACTCGTCGCGCTGATGCGGCGATGGATTTTGAAAACGGGCGACCGCGTGCCGTATCCCGGCCGCGCGCCACAGGAAGAACAATAAATGAAAATCGATGTAATCGCACACATTCAAGCCCGGCCGGAGACGGAAGCGGAAGTTCGAGAAGTTCTCGAAGGCTACGTGGGGCCGACGCGGCTCGAAGACGGATGCATTCGTTATGACCTGTTCCAGGACATCAGCGACTCGACCAAATTCACCTTCATCGAAGAGTGGACCAGCCAGGAGGCGCTGAAGAAACACTCGCAGTCGGCGCACATCACGGCCGGAAAGGCGCGGATCGGCGACAAACTAGCGCAACCGACTTGGGTGCAGGTGGCTGTGCGGATTCTATAGGGCAGCGAGAACTCATTTTCTGGTGGGCTTCGCCGGAGAGGGCACGCTTTGATCTCTTTAACGCATCTCCCTGGCCGTTTGGGGGTTCCCCGCGTCGCCGGTGCGTTACTAGGCGCGGGCGGTGGGCAGACGTTTGAGCGAACCGCTGGAACGCACAGCCCTCAAGACCTATTGAGGACCTCGCGCACTGTTACCGGGCGCATTCAGCCTACTCGGTGTACGCCCGCATCTTTTTCTCGATGACCTGCACGCGCGGTTCCTTGAGGACGTCGGCCAAGAACGGATTCCGGATCAATGAATTGGCATAACCGATGTGGCCGTTGAGGTAGTATCGCTCGATCGCCTCGATCAGCAAGTCGGAATTTCCCTGAGCAAACGCGATGACAGCGCGGTCCGCCGCATAGTTGGGATGATCGCGAAAGGTCTCGATGCGTTCCAGGGTATCCTGTACGACCGCTTGATCCTTGGCACGTACGGCGAGAAATCCGCGTTGGGAAAGCACCGTCAAATCACTGAGCGTTTGCGGGTTTTCCGCTTTGCGTAAAGTGGCAAGCGCTTCCGTGTGCTTACCCTCGAGCGCGTAAGAGTAGGCCCGATAGCCGGCGCCGCCGAGTCCGCCGTTCGCTCTCCGGTCGATTTGATCGCAGGTCTCCCGCAAACCCTTCAGTTCTCCGGCTCGGAACTGCACCATCGCCAGAGTAAACCAAGCGCCGATTCGATCGGGATCAACCGCGACGCCGCTCTTTGCCCATGTCACCGATAGTTCCTTGTTGCCGAGGAGAGATTGAATTCCGGCGCATTGGCTGAGGAGCCGGCTGGAATCGGGGATGGCGCGAATGTGGTTGCGGCAGGATGCGGCAGCCTTTTGCAGATTAAAATCGACTTCGGAGTAGATCTGCGTCTCCGCGGACCTGGCCAGATCCGACTTCGGGTCTAAGCGGATGCCTTCGACTGCGGCGGTCAGCGCCTTGTCCCGCAGTTCTTTGCGGTTCGTTTCGTCCAGACGATCATTCAAAATCTTGTAATAGACGCGGGAGAGCATAGCGTGGGCGCGCGCGTAGGTGGGGTCGGATTGAACGGCTTCCTCGGCGATGCGGCGAGCCTCGGCTACCGGCATAACTTCGAGGCCACGGGCGTAGCGCTCCGCCCGGTCGGCGAGCGCTATCGAGGCGCTCCGCGCCCGCGCGGCCGTTTCGGCGCGCTGACGAAGATACACGGCGACACCGGCGGCCAGCAAGGCTACGACAACGAGACCCGTAAGAATCGGTTTGCGCCACTTACTGGCAGATTTCGTTCCGGCCTGGCGCTGCCGGATGACGGGGGCCAGCGCACCATTCGGGAAGTCGAAAACCAGCGGATCCGAGGCGCCCACCGCCTCGTAGTAAATCTTCAACCGCTCACGAAGGCGTGCGGCTTCCACTCGCACGACTGGGTCAGCCCGATGATCGTAGCCTTTGCGCCTGTCGAACGCGCGAACACCAATCTCCTGTTCATCGGGATTGGCGCCGCTCAAACCCCGATCGACAACAAAACGAAGAAACCGGGATTGCCGCTCGGAACGCACGAACCCCTCGGAAGCGAGAATACGTTCCAGACACTCTCTAACCTGTTTTTCCGCAGGTTGAAAATCCGACGTCATGCTTGTGTGCATTCATTATAAAGCAGCAAACTAGCGGTTTTCCTCGTCGATCTCGTCGAGCCAATCCGGGCGTTTCAAGACTTCGCGGGGACGGCTGCCATCGGGAGGTCCGATGATGCCGTCGCGGTACATCATGTCGA
>VFZQ01000172.1 GCA_016871135.1 Acidobacteriota bacterium
CGATCCGTTCGACGGGCGCATCGAAAACGGGCGCCTTTATGGGCGTGGCAGCTACGACATGAAGGGCGGCTTGGCGGCGGCGGTGTGCGCGTTGGCGGATCTCGCCGAAGGGCCGCCGCTGGCGGGCGATGTCATTCTCTCGGCGGTGGCCGATGAAGAGTTCGCGAGTCTCGGCACACAGGAGTTTCTGGTCTATTACAAGACCGATGGCGCCGTCGTGACCGAGCCGACGGCGCTCGATTTGTGCGTGGCGCACAAGGGCTTCGCGTGGTTTCAGTTTGAGATCGAAGGACGCGCGGCGCATGGATCGCGGCCGGATTTAGGGATCGATGCGAATCTGGCGGCGCTGCCGGTGTTGCAGGGGCTGGCGGAGTTGAATCGCGAGTTGTCGCGGAGGCCGCCGCACCCTTTGTTGGGGCGGGCTTCGCTGCATGTCGCGTCGATGCTCGGCGGCAATGCGTGGAGCACGTACGCGTCTCACTGTACGCTGCGAGTGGAGCGGAGATTGCTGCCGCACGAGACGATCGAACAGGCGCAAGAGGAGATGAATCGGATCGCGCCGGCGAAGTTGATTCTATCGCGGCGAGGGTTTGAAACGTCGTCGATGTCAAGGTTGTCGTCGATTGCAATGGACGTGTTGACGGACGTGCGTGGATCGGCGCCGTCGATCACGGGACAGTCACCGTGGTTCGACGCGGCGTTGTTGGCGGCGGCGGGGATCGAGACGATCATCGTCGGACACGACGGCGCGGGCGCGCACGCGGCCGAGGAGTGGGCGGATCTGGAATCGGTCGACAAACTGCGGCGCACTTTGGTACAAATTGCTAACCGATGGTGCAATCGAAACTCTCCCGGCGCGCGTTCCTCGGCTCAATAGCCGCGTTCGCGCAAGCGCCCGCCAAGCGGCGCAACGTGATCTTCATTTTGACCGACGATCATCGCTTCGATGCGATGGGATTCATGCAGGCGCAGAAGTGGTTGAAGACGCCGAATCTGGACCGCCTGGCGCGCGAGGGTGCGCACCTGAAAAACGCGTTCGTGACGACGGCGCTGTGTTCGCCGTCGCGCGCGTCGATTCTCACGGGGCGTTATGCGCACGCGCACAAGATCATCGACAACAACACGGCGATTCCGAAGGGCACGCCGTTCTTTCCGCAGCAGTTGCAGAAGGCCGGGTACAAGACCGCGTTTCTCGGCAAGTGGCACATGGGCGGCGAAAGCGACGCGCCGCAGCCGGGCTTCGACAAGTGGATCAGCTTCCGCGGGCAAGGCACGTATTTTCCGAATCCGAACGGCCTGAACATCGATGGCAAGAAGGTGCCGCAGAAGGGCTACATTACAGACGAGATTACCGACTATGCGCTGGAGTGGCTCGACTCGCTGCCGAAGGCGCAACCGTATTTTATGTATCTAAGCCACAAGGCGGTGCATGGCGATTTCGTGCCGGCCGAGCGGCATGATGGCCACTATCGCGGCAACGCGTTCACGCCGCCGGCGTCGATGAAACCCGATGTGAAGGGTCGGCCGATGTGGGTCCAGAATCAGCGGAACTCGTGGCATGGAGTGGAGTATCCGTACCACACGCCGATGACGCTGGATCACTACTATCAGCAGTACGCCGAGACGTTGATGGCTGTCGATGAGAACGTCGGGCGCGTGCTCGATGCGTTGCAGAAGCGCGGGCAGTTGGACTCGACGCTGGTGATCTACATGGGCGATAACGGGTTCGCGTTCGGAGAGCATGGATTGATCGACAAGCGCACGGCGTATGAGGAGTCGATGCGCGTGCCGATGCTGGCGCGGTGTCCGGAACTATTTGCGGGTGGGCGCGTGGTCGACGAGGTCGTGGCGAATCTTGACATCATGCCGACGGTGTTTGAAGCGGCAGGCCTACGGAATGCGTTGCCGATTGACGGGCGGAGTTTCTTGCCGCTGTTGCAGGGGAAGAAAATCGAGTGGCGCGATTCCCTGCTCTACGAATATTTCTGGGAGCGCAACTTCCCGCAGACGCCGACGATACACGCGCTGCGGACGGATCGTTTCAAGTACATTCGGTGTCACGGGATTTACGATCTCGACGAGCTCTACGACTTGCAGGCCGATCCGGGCGAGATGAACAATCTGATTAACGACCCGGCGCACGCGAAGACGGTGCAGACGATGAACGCGCGGCTGTTTGAAATTCTGGAGAAGACCGGTGGGCTCAACATGCCGTTGTATCCGGATCGCGGACGGCAGTCGAACTTGCGGCATCCGGACCGATCGAAGGCGGCGGAGTTTCCGGAGTCGTTTCAAGGGCCGCGGGACAATCCGCCGCCGGGGGCTTCGCAGAGGAAGAAGCAGTAGGGGCTACGGCAGCCGCCGGCGTAGTTCGTCGGCGAAGTTGAGGAGGAGGCTTAATCGTGCGGACGACGAACTGTCTCGGCCGTCGGCGGGGTTGATTGCGGTCAGCACTTCTTTCTCATCCGGTGACAAATCAAACTGAGGTATTCCGAGATTGGAGAAGATGCGTGTCTCCGTCCAAGGGCGCGGTTAATCGGCAATGAAGGAATCGCCTTCTACTCTGTAAGGCACGGACATGAGCCGGCCATCGGGTGTTGCATAGAGCAGTTCCTTCGATTTCTTAGCCCAACGCAAATTATGCGCCACGCCGGACGGAACGCGCCATCGACCGGCGTCTTTCTCCAGAGGCCGAACGGTGATCTCCGACGATGCATAGGCGACCCACTTCCCGTCTGGAGAGATCTCGGCGTAGCTCGCCGGTTCTGTCGCATGTTTTACGCGCGCGGGAGTTCCCGCCTTGGGATCATTGGGATTCGAAAGATCAAGCGGGACAATCCATAGATCGCGAATGGCGCTGGCCGATTGGGCGATCGAGCGATAAACAAGATTCCGACCATCCGGCGTGAACGACCCAGGAAAAGGCCTGTTGGGAGGTTCGAGAAGTCTCTTGGGTTCGCGCGATCCATCTGCCAGCGCTATCCAAAGGTTCGCATTCTGACCGCTGAAGACTACGTATTTGCCGTCCGGCAACCAAATTGGATCTTCATAGGCTTTTCCGTCGGAAGTGATATTGATTACGGTGTCCCGATTCATGTCCCAAATTTCAACGTCGGCCGCTCCCAAACCACCCCGCAGCCTGACGACTCGTTTGCCATCCGGCGAGAGCCTGCTTCGCGAGCCAGCCATCGCACGACCGGAATGCAAGCGAGACTTTCCGCCCCGCTCGACCCAGGCTGGTTTGGCGGAGACACCCGCCATGTCACCGGGTAAATAAGCGAGTATCGGTGAAATGCCTCGCAATGAGAAGCTGAAGCGGCCAGTGGCGGCGATTGGGTTGACGGACGCATCTTGAATCCACGGCACGGGAGTTCCCATGGTCTGTAGCCTATCCAAGTCGAAACGAACAGCGAAGATCTTTGATTCGCGGACAAAGAGCAGATGGCCCGAAGGCGTGTAGCGCCCGTAGTATCCGCCTTTGTGGACAACGGTTCGCTTATTCGTCGCCACGTCGACGACGACCAGTTCGGCGTCGTCGAAGCTAATGGTGCGGCGATTTGCCGTGTATAAAATTGACTTTGCGCCAGGCAGTACTTGCGGCCAGCGATTGCTGACGTATTCGCCATCGCCACTTTGGGTCAACGCGGTTACGGGGCCTCCAAATGCGGGAACCAGAGAAATTCCAGAGGCGGGGCCGGCGACGAATGCGATTCGGTTGTCGTCGCCCCAATCGCCTCCGCGTGAAACCGAACCGGACTCCGCCAGTTCCATCACCGATCCGCTTACGATATCGATTTTCTTCAGCTTACTCTCGCTGAAAAATGCGATCGACGCTCCGTCGGGCGAGAAGAACGGACTCGTGGCGTTTTCGGTTCCCCGAAGAATTGAGGCGTCGGCTTCGGTCAGCACGCGCACAGCCAGGATCTGGCGGCCGTCCTCGGCTCGGACCGGGTAAACCACGCGACTGCCGTCCGGCGACACTACGAAGGCGTTAAAGGTGGAGTCGGCGAAATTCGATCCTAGGTCGAGATTTAGACGGAGCGGCGGCTTGTCGACCGGTTGTCCGGCTTTCCACGCGATGAAGCCCGCGCCGACGGCTATGAGAGTCGATGCGGCGACGACGGCAGTCATCCCGCGCGCGGGTTTTCGTTCTGCGGTTGCGGCAACTTCTTCGAGCAGGTAACGTGCGCCGCTGATGTCGCGCAGACGCTGCTGCGGGTCGCGATTGAGGCAGAGCTTTAACAGCCGGTGGAAGCGTTTGGGTACGACGGTGTAGTCGGGATCGTACTTGAGGACCGAAGCGAGCGCGTCGCTGATGGTCTCGCCGTCGAAGAGGCGCTTGCCGGAGAGGAGTTCGTAGACGACAACACCGAAGGCCCAGATGTCGGCGCGTTTATCGACCTTGGCGCCTCGGGCTTGCTCGGGGCTCATGTAGCCGGCGGTACCCATGATGACGCCTTCCATCGATGCGCCCATGGTGAGCGTCGGCGAGTTGGCGGGATCGAGTTGCACGCGCTCCACCGCGAGCGCTTTGGCGAGGCCGAAGTCGAGGACCTTCAACTTGCCTTCGGTGCTAACGAGGATGTTGGCCGGTTTCAGATCACGGTGGATGACGCTTTTTTCGTGGGCGTATTCGAGCGCGTCGATGAGTTGATTGATAAGCGGCAGCGCTTCGGCTTCGGTCAGCGGACCTTGCAGGGCGCGGCCTTCGACGAGTTCGAGGACGATGGCGCGGTCTTCGACACCATAAATGGCGGCGATGTTCGGGTGGTTCAATGACGCGAGCAGTTGCGCTTCGCGGGTGAAACGAACGAGACGTTCCGGGTCGCGCGCGAAAGCGTCGGGGAGGACTTTAAGGGCGACATCGCGGTTGAGCTTGGTATCGGTGGCGCGGTAGACGGCGCCCATGCCGCCTTCGCCGAGTTTAGAGACGATGCGGTAGTGGGCGATGGAGGAGCCGGGGGTCATTGAGCCTGAAGGTGAATGATATCAGAGGGTGTTAACGCGAGACGATTGTATAACCCACACCCACTCGGCGACACAGATGGGCTTGGCGACGCCCTCGGCTTCGACTGTTACCGACCAAACCAGTTGTTCGACGTTGCGTTCTTTCAACGCGAAGACGCCCCGGAGTTTCGTACCTACGAGTGCCGGCGCGGGGAACCGAACCTTGTTGAGGCCGTAGTTGATGATCGCCGATTGGCCGAGTTGCACGTCGATGGCGTTGAAGGCGAGACGCGAGAGAAGACTCAGCGTCAGGAAGCCGTGCGCGATGGTTGCGCCGAACGGGCTTTCGGCGCGGGCGCGCGCGGGGTCGACGTGGATCCATTGCTCGTCGCCGGTGACTCGCGCAAATTGATCGATCATCGATTGATCGATCGTGATCCAATCCGACGTTGCCGTCACGCCGGCGAGTTGTTCGTAGCTATCGATGCGCATCATAGATATCGTAGCCACCACGCGTCGCTCTCGCGCTTCTTGCGGGCAAACCAGAGGCACAGTGGGTAGGCGACCAGAAGAACAGCGAGCCAAACGGCGTAGACGCCGGGCAGCCCGAAACTGAAGTCGGCCGGTTTCGGCATTCGTCCCCAACCGGGCGCATCGCTGAGCCAGTCGGCGTTGCCCCATCCGATCAGCGCGTAGAGCGCCGCGGCGCCGTGCGTAACGGGCACGTGATAGAGGTAGAAAAACAATGGCACGCGGCCGAATAAAACAAGCGGGCTCGAAATTGTATCGGGCAAGCGGCTGAGCAAAATCAGCGCGGGACCGAGGGTCATCAACGCGTAAAGAAGTGACGGCGGATACTTCGCCAGATTTAAGAAAGAGTAGATGCTGTCGGTCCAGGGGCGCGGGTCGCCGTACCAGTTCGTCCAGCGGAGCGCGACGAAGAGCAGCGTGGCGGCGAGGCCGATGCGAAGCGTGATGGCGCGACGCTTTTCGGCGGGCATTGCGTAAACCAATCCGAATCCGAAACCGGCAAACATGATCGCCATCCACGGCAGCAGCGGATACTGCGGGAAGAAGAAGTGGCCGGGGTAAAACTCCATCGGCTTGCGGTCGTGGAGGATGCGCCAGACCCACCACAGCGGGCCGAAGTCCTCGGCTTTCCACGAGTCGGTGAGGTTGTGCAGGAAAATGACCACGACGCCCGCGATCGCCGCGACGCGCGCGGTGATGCCGGCGCGAATGGCGAGACCAAGCGCGATCATCGACAGCCCGATCGCCCAGATGACTTGGCCGACGCTGAACCGGTAATGAAAGTTGAAAAACCATCCGAAGCAGCGGATGAACGTGAGTTCGAGAAAGACCAGCCAGAGGCCGCGCTTCACTAAAAAATTGCAGAGTTGCGGACGCGTGAACTTGTCGAGTTGCAGCCAGACGCTTGTGCCGGCGAGGAAGACGAAAGTCGGCGCGCAGAAGTGGGATATCCAGCGCGTGAGAAAGAGCGCGGGCCAGGTTTTGGCGGGGTCGAAGGGATCGACGGAAAGATCGCCGAAGAAGTCGCGGGCGTGATCGAGAGCCATCAGCGCGATGACGAGGCCGCGCAAGAAGTCGATGGAGTCGAGACGCTGTCTCACGCGAACTGTTCGAAGAACCGCCAGGACGATTCGGCGCAGCGATCCCAGCGGTACTCTTGCGCCTTTGCGAGGCCGATGGCGGATTTTTCGGCGCGCAAGGATTCGGAAGTCAGAAGCTTGTCGAGCCCGTCGCGGATCGCGGCGGGGCTGCGGAGATCGACGTGTACGGCGCTATCGCCGGAGATCTCGGGCAGGCACGAGTTGTTCGACGTGAGCAGCGGCACACCGGCGGCCATGGCCTGCGCGACTGGAAAGCCAAAGCCTTCGTAGAGCGACGGGTAGGCAAAAACCGTGGCGGCCTTGGTGAGACCGGGAAGATCTT
Source organism: Acidobacteriota bacterium (assembly GCA_016871135.1). Lineage (GTDB taxonomy): Bacteria > Acidobacteriota > Terriglobia > Bryobacterales > Bryobacteraceae. The sequence continues at coordinate 6,901 of VFZQ01000172.1, forward strand.
TTTCCGGCACGTATCCGAGGTAGCGAACGCCAGGGAGGCCGGAAAGAATTCGCTTCGAAGTGGTGCTCGCGGCCCAGCCCATCGGGCCGGCAAAGACGAGTTCGACATCGGCTCGGACGGATTCGGGCAAGAGCAAGAAGGCGTCGAGCAAGGCATCGAGATTCTTGCGCGGTTCGACGGTTCCGACGTGGAGGATGAACGGTTTGTTCAGCTTGAGGCGCGCGCGAACGCGCTCGGCGTCGGCGGCGGTTACTTCGAAAAACGACGGCGGCACGCCGGAGTAAATCGTGACGATCTTCTCGGGCTTGATGTTCAGCAGGCGGATTGCATCCTGGCGGGTGTTTTCGCTCACGGAGATGAGTCCATCGGCGCGGGTAAGGATGCGTTCGGCGAAGCGCTGGTCGGCCTTGATGTTGGCCGGCGTGTGGAACTCCGGCGTCAGCCAGCAGGTCATATCATGCACGGTTGCTGTGAGCGCCATGCCGGGCAAACCGCCATGCACCTGATTGGTGACGTGAAAGACGTTGGCCTTGCCGGCGGCGATACGGCGAGGCGCCGTGAAACGATTCGACGCGAGCAGCCAGGCAATGCGGGGCGCCGTGTGCAAGAGGCTCATCACGGAGCCTTCATGCGTGAGATCGCCGATCGAACCGATGAACGGGTAGCCGTCCACCGAATTCAGGCCCGCGCTGCGCTGGAGCGCCTGGATCCAATGGTAGAGATAGTTTTTTACGCCCGCGCTGCGAAGCAGGAGCGGGGATGCATCGACTGAGACACGCATTGGGAACGAACTACCGGAGTTCTTGTATCCTAGCGCATTTTCGTGAACGCGCGATCTATTTTTTCGATTGCTACGATGGCAACATGAATCCCTACGCCAAATTCATCGACGGACAAGAACCCCAATCGGTGATCGCGGAAACGGCGGGGCGGTTACATGCGATCGCCAGAACGATCGGACCGGCCGGATGGGAACGCCGGCCGGAAGAGGGAAAGTGGAACGCGAGAGAGATCGTCGCGCATCTCGCGGATACCGAAATCGTCTTCGCGATGCGACTGCGGCAGACGCTGGCCGAACCGCACCATGTGATCCAGCCGTTCGATCAAGACGCCTGGGCCGCACATTACGATGCCTACGACATGGGTACGGCTCTCGAAGTGTTCGCGCGTATCCGGGACTGGAATCTTCAGTTACTGGCCGCCGCGCCGGCAGAGTCGATGTCGAAACCCGTGACACACCCCGAGCGCGGCACGATGACGTTCGGCACAATCGTCGATAAGATGGCCGGACACGACCTCAACCATATTGCGCAGTTGGAGGCGCTGGCGTAACTCGCTTTGCGCCGCGCGCATTCCGCACGCCGAGTCCGAGCGACGTGATCCGCGTTTTAGCGAATAGGGCAAGCATCAATGGGGTAGAATGCGAGTCATGCTTCGATACCTATTGGCGTCTGTTGCAATCGCACAGGCCGGCGCGGTTAGTTTTCACAAAGACGTGATGCCAATCTTACAGGCGAAGTGCCACGGGTGTCACCGGCCGGGCGAGGCGGCGCCGATGTCGTTTCTGTCGTATTCGTCGACGCGGCCGTTTGCAAAGGCGATGCGCGAGGCGGTGCTAGCCAAACGCATGCCGCCGTGGTCGGCCGAGGCGCCGCACGGGACGTTTCGAAACGATCCGTCGTTGACTTCGGGTGAAATCGAAACGATTGTGAAATGGGCCGACGGAGGGGCGAAGGAAGGAGATCCGAAACAGGCGCCGCCCGCCGTGGCGTTCGTCGATGGATGGAACATCGGTAAACCGGACGTGATCTTCACCATGCCCGAACCGTATGAAGTTCCGGCGAGCGGCGTGATCGACTATCAGTTCATCATCGTGCCGACTGGGTTAAAAGATGATAAGTGGGTGAAGGCGGTCGAGATTCGTCCGGGTCGCCGCGATGTGGTTCATCACGCGATCGCATTCGTGCGGCCGCCGGGATCGAAGTGGCTCCGCGAGGCGAAGTCCGGCGTGCCGTATGCGAAGCATCCGCAGGAGTCGACGACGCCG
>VFZQ01000173.1 GCA_016871135.1 Acidobacteriota bacterium
CCCGGCCCCGCGGCCGTCAACTCCGGGTACTCCCGCATCTCGAGAGGTTTTTCGTATGCCGTGAGAACGGCTGCTTTGACTGTAGACATGAGAACTATTTGGAATGGAAGCAGTAGTCGAAAAGAATCTGCCACTCGGCGAGTTGAACTTGGCGAAGCAAAAGATCGTCCGCCGGCGCTTTGTCGCAATCGTCGATGAACCGCAGCGGATCCCAATCGTAACCGAGATTTTTCGCCGCGGCCCGAACTTTTGGAAATATGGGATGGGTCCCAACTCTCCGAAACCAGTATCCCGCGTTCCAGGCGTCCGGTTCCATCCGGTGGAGGATCCCATGCCAGTACGATCCGTCAGGGCTGTGGATATCCTGTGCAATACTATGTGCTTCCTCGAAGGATCCACTATAAATCCACAGCCCGGCCAACGTCGTCTGCGGCAAATTTGACACACTCTCGCCGCGCAAAATTCTTGCCGCCTCCGGGTCGCCCGATCGAGGCGAAACGAGCGGCATCAACCGCGTCCCGTCGCCGAGCAACGCCGCTACCTGAGGACCGAAATTCGCAGGATCAAATTCGATCACGCGCGACCCTACTTCAAATGATCCGGAATCGCCGCCATCCAATAACCGGGTCGCGTGCGAACTCTCACATCGGCGCGCGTCACTTCAACCACGATTTCGTGGTATCCCCCGTCTTCGGTTGTCGATGGCGAGTAACTGATCAAATACTGGCTCTGAATCTCCTGGCCGATATCCTGCACGACACGTTCGAGATCCTTGTAAGTCAGAAACGATCGTTCCGCGCCGCCGGTGTGTTTCGTGAACGCCTCGATGTGATTATCGACAAACAGCGCTTTGCCTTGCCGAAGGATTTCAACCAACACCGGAATGTAGTTGCCGGAATAATGTCCCGTGAAGGCCATCGTCGCGTCGGGAGTATTCAGCGCGCCGGCCGGAACGTGGCGCGCGCTGGATGGCACCGACGGCGGACGCGGCGGCGGTTGTTTGGTCAACAGACTTGTGACCAACCGATTGATGTTCAGCGAATACACCGAAATATTGCCGAACTGCAGCGCCAGCAGCGCATCGCGCAATTTTCCCTGGCTGCCCTTGTCGCGCGTTTCGGCGATGAGCAGCACAACCTTTTTATGCGTTTTCAGCGAGGGCCTGGACAACATACGCGCGGCATCGTTAACCGCGTCGACCATGGCGGCCGTTGTCGAACCCGCGTTGATCTTGTTCAGCGCCTTTGTGATCAAATCGCCGTCGCGAGTGAATTCCTGCAAAACGCGAACGCGATGATCGAACGCGACAATCGCCGCCTGACCGGCCTCGCCGAGCACGGTGTTTTCCAACAACAATCCGATCTTCTTGATGTTCGGCAGCACCGACTCAACGGTGTTGTTGGCCTGAATGCAAACCACGATCGACAAGGGAACCGAGGCGTTTTCAATCGTGATCTTTTGCAGCTTGCCTTTATCGAACAGCCGGAATTCGTGCGGCTGCAGGTTCGGAATGTAGTTGCCGTTGCGGTCGGTGACGGTCGTCGGCGCGATGACCTGCCGCGTAAACGCGCGGAACAAGGGCGCTTCTTCCGCGGTTGCTTCGGGAACTTTCTGGGCAACCAGCGGAGCGCCAAGCGCGGCGGCGGCAAACGATCGTCGAGTAAAGCTCATATTCATGGGATGTTAGCGGCGGGTTGAAGGTTTCGGCTTCGGAGCGCGGCGGAAGTCTCCGCTCTTGCCTCCGGTTTTTTCAAGGAGGAATACATCCTGGATCTCGATGGACTTATCGAGGGCCTTGGTCATATCGTACACGGTTAGAGCGGCCACGCTGGCCGCAGTGAGCGCTTCCATCTCGACGCCGGTCGGCCCGGCGGTCGATGCGGTCGCGGTGATTCGAACGCCACCGTCCTCGATCGCGAGATCGACGCCGGCATGGGAAAGCGGCAGTGGATGACACATCGGGATCAATTCGCTGGTCTTCTTGGCGGCCATGATTCCAGCGATGCGGGCGACTTCGAGCGGATCGCCCTTCGGATTCGATGGGAGCGCGGCGAGCACTTCCTTCGACAACCGCACAAACGCCTGCGCCTTTGCGGTGCGGAGTGTCGCCGACTTCGCGGACACATCGACCATGCGCGCCTGGCCCTTGCGACCATAGTGACTGAGTTTACTCATGCGAGTAACACCGCAACGTGTTCCCCTTCATTGTAAAGTTCGCGCTCGGTGGTCGCGACGATGTAGCAGTTCGACTTCGCCAGCGAGGGCACGTCGCTCGATCCTTTCCAAAAAATCGGCGTCACGCGGCCGTCGTGCAAATGCGCCGGCAAAAACCGGGTCAATCCTGGCTTTTCGCGGAGAGTGATCGTGATGCGGGCTTCGGTCATCGTGAGCGATGGCTCCGCGATACCGCTCAGCAATTCCTGGGCCGCGCGCGCGAAGACGGCGTAGGTCACCGCGGTCGACAGCGGATTGCCGGGCAATCCGAAGAAAAACTTGCCGCGCGCGCGGCCGAACACCAACGGCGCGCCGGGCCGGATCTTCACACGTGTGAAGAAAAATTCGGCGCCGAGTTGCGCGAGCGCGGCCTCAACGTAATCGTATTCACCCGCCGACACACCGCCGGAAAGCAGCAACATATCGGCGTTCAGCGCTTCCTCGATGCGCGCGCGCGTTTGGTCCAAGTCGTCCGGCGCGACGGGCAGAACGCGGGGGACTCCGCCCGCTTCGGCCACCTGCGCGGCCAGCGCCCAGGAGTTTGAATTGCGCACTTCGAAATCGCGCGGCGTCGCTTCGACCGGCACGATTTCATCGCCGGTGGCCAGGATAGAAACGATCGGCCGTTTGACGACGGAAACCTCGGCGATTCCCGCGGTTGCCAGCATGGCGACGTGACGGTAACCGATGCGCGCGCCGGCGTGCATGACCACTTCGCCCGCATCCGCTTCGCAGCCCGCGCGATTGATGAACTCACCGGGCGAAGGAGCGCGATCGGTCGTCATCGAGGCGCCTTCGAATCGTGTGTGTTCAACCATAACGACGGCATCGGCGCCGCTCGGAATCGGCGCGCCGGTCATGATGCGCACGCACTCACCGGCTTTCAGTTCGCCCTCGAACGACGCGCCCGCGCGCACTTCGCTGATTACGCTGACCGTGCCCGGCATATCGGCGGCGCGAACGGCGAAGCCATCGCGAATCGATCGATCGACGGGCGGATACGCGCGATCGGCGACGACATCGGCAGCCAGCACTCGGCCCGACGCTTCGGCGAGCGGCACGGTTTCGATAACACGTGTCGACATGGCCGCTCGTACAGTGTCGATCACAAGCCGCCGCGCGGCGGTGAACTCCAGGGCTTCCACAAATTCCAGGATACTCGATGGCCTCCGCGATGAAGCCAGCGCTGCCGGCGGCGCCAAGACCAGTGCGGATCGGTGCGCGCGGGCTCCTTACGAGCGAGTTTCCTGATAGCATCTTTCGGTGACCCGACGAATCCTTGTTCTCGCACTTGCTCCGGCACTGTTCGCCCAGCTCTATTACCCTGGCAAACACAACGACTGGAAAACGAAGTCGCCCGCCGAGGCCGGATTCGACGCCGCCAAGCTGGAAGCCGCGATTGCGATCGCGAAAGCCGGCGAATCGAAGTCGCCTCGGGATTTGAAATTTAGCCACGATTTGAGCTTCGGCCGTGAGATGTATGGCGAGGCGATCGGGCCGTTCAAATCGCGGGGAGACATGACGGGCATCATTGTCCGCGGCGGCTACATCGTCGCCGAATGGGGCGAGCCGCATCGCGTTGATATGACGTTCTCCGTCGCGAAGAGTTTTGTCTCGACCACCGTTGGCCTTGCGCTTCACGATGGTCTGATTGCTTCGATCAACGATCCCGTTGGCCGATATGTGACGACCGGGGAATTTGAGAAAGGTCTCAACGCGAAGATCACCTGGGATCACCTGCTTCGCCAGACTTCCGATTGGGAGGGAACGTTGTGGGGCAAGCCGGATTGGGCCGATCGTCCGCCGAAGGAAGGTGTCGAGGCTTATCGAAAACGCGAACACAACGCGCCGGGCACGTCGTACAAATACAACGACGTCCGCGTGAATCTGCTAGCGTTGAGTTCGTTGCACGTGTGGCGGCGGCCGCTGCCGCAGGTGCTGAAGGAACGCATCATGGACCCGATCGGGGCCTCACAAACGTGGCGCTGGTATGGTTACGAAAACTCGTGGGTCAATATCGACGGTGTGATGGTGCAGTCGGTGGCGGGCGGTTCGCATTGGGGCGGCGGGATGTGGATCGCCGCGCGGGATCAGGCGCGCTTTGGATTGCTGACGGCGCGCAATGGAAAATGGAACGGCAAGCAGTTGATCCCGGAATCGTGGATCAAAATGGCGCGCACGCCGACGCCGGTGCAGCCGACCTACGGCTTCATGAACTGGTATTTGAACACGGCGAAGCAGTCCTGGCCGAGCGCGCCGGAGAGCGCCTTCGCGCACGTCGGCAATGGCACTAACATCATCTACTGCGATCCGGAGAACGACCTGGTCGTCGTGTTGCGATGGATCAACGGCGGGTCGATCGACCCGTTCATCAAGGCGCTTCTGGAAGCGATGAAAAAGTGAGCGCTTGTAACTGGACCCTTGAGGAACAACGCGACGCGATCGGGCGAGGTGAGATCACGCCTTCGGAACTGATCGCCGAACACCGGGAACGGGCCCGACGGTTGCAGCCGCAACTCAAGGCGTTCGTCCGCATGGTTGACGAGGAAGAGTTTTCGCGCGGGCCGCTGGCTGGCGTTCCTCTGACGGTGAAAGACAGCTTCGACATGGAAGGGCTGCCGACATTGACCGGCAGCCTCTATCGAAACGGACATCGCGCGGCCAGCGATTCGACGGCCGTGCGGCGGTTGCGACGCGCGGGCGCGGTGATCATCGGCAAGACCAACTGCCCGGAGTTTCTGGCCAACTACGAGACCGATAATCACATCACAGGGTGGACGGCGAATCCGTGGAATCTGAACTGCACTGCGGGCGGATCGAGCGGCGGCGAAGCGGCGGCGATCGCGTCGGGTTGTTCGGCGGGCGGGGTCGGCAGCGATGGCGGCGGATCGATCCGTGTGCCCGCGCACTGCTGCGGCATTGTTGGATTGAAGCCTACGCCGGGCCGTGTTTCGGCGGCGGGGCATCATCCGGAGATCTCGCATCCGGGCGGGTTGCTGGGAGTGGCGGGCCCGATGGCACGGACGGTGCGCGACGTAGAAATCCTGTTTCAAGTCCTGTCAGGGTACGACTCGCAGGATCCGTTTTCGGCGCCGGTGGAGTTGCGTGAGCCCGATGTGCGCGCGATGCGGATCGGGTTTATCGAACAACGCTGCGATACGGCTATCGCCGATGTAGTGGCGCGCGCGGGGACCGAACTCGAGCGTATGGGGCACGGCATCGAGCGCTTCGATGTTCCCGGCATCGACCGCATAGCCGATGTGTGGGAGTTCTTCTTCATTACGTTGCCCGACGCTTTGAAGCGGCAAGTCATCGAGGGCGCGCCGGAAAAAGCGCATTGGACGGGGCTTGAACTACTGAAAGAAGATCGGCCGCAACCAAGCGGAACCGAGGTGTTGGCGCAACTCGCCGCGCGGGACAAGCTGCGCGCGGCCGTGCTGCGCGCGATGAACGATGTACCGGTGCTGATCAGCGCGCCGTGTGCGATTCCGGCGTGGGCGTATCGCGAGCGGTCCGCCCCATACACCGAAACAATGCGGGCGTCTTTTGTTTGGAACGTGCTTGGCTTCCCGGCGCTTGTGTTGCCTTTCGGATTCACGCCGGAGGGCTTGCCTGTCGGTGTGCAATTGATCGGACGGCCATGGGAAGAAGAGACGCTGCTTTCGGTCGGCCGGGAATTGGAAGAAGCGCGTGGCCCCTTTCCGCTGCCGCCGGAGCGGTGACGCTGTCTACAATTACAGTTAGGATGACCCGTCCACTCCTTCCCTTACTGATAGCGGGCATAAGCGTGCTTACCGCCGCCGAGCCTCGCAAGATTTTCCCCTACGCCTACGAGCAAACCGACTTCCCGAACGGTCTGCGTCTGATCACGGTGCCGACCGATTTTCCGAAGATCGTCGCGCTCTACATTGTCGTTAACGCCGGCTCGCGCAACGAGGTCGAGGCCGGCAAGAGCGGATTCGCGCACTTCTTCGAACATGTCATGTTTCGCGGCACCAAGAAGAATCCGCCGCAGAAATGGGAAGCGACGATGAAAGCCGCCGGCGCGGCGACGAATGCGTTTACGAGCGACGACCTGACGGCGTATCATGCGGCGTTCGCCAAGGAGGGTCTGGCCTCAATTATCGAGCTCGAAGCGGATCGTTTTCAGAATCTCGATTACGCCGAGAACGTTTTTCGCACCGAAGCCTTGGCCGTGAACGGGGAGTACAACAAGAACTCGGCGCAACCGTTTTCAAAGATCCATGAAACCATGCGCAACGCGGCGTTCGACGCGCACACCTACAAGCACACAACGATGGGTTTTTTGACCGATATCAAGGCGATGCCGGAACAGTACGCCTATTCGAAACAGTTCTTCGATCGTTTCTACCGGCCTGAGTATACGACGGTGATTGTTGTCGGCGATGTGAAAACCGCCGAAGTGAAAGCGCTGGTGGAGAAACACTGGGGCGGCTGGAAGCGCGGCTCGTATGTCGCCGATATTCCGAAAGAGCCCGCGCAAACCGGCGAGCGCAAGGGTCATGTCGATTGGCCGGTGGCGACGGCGCCGTGGATTTCGGTCGGCTACAAAGTGCCCGCCTATTCGGACAGCGATAAAGAGACGGCGGCATTGAATATTATCTCCGCGCTGGCGTTTGGGCCGACTTCGCCGGCCTACCAGCGGCTGGTGTTGCAGGAGCAGAAGGTCGATTTCATTAGCGGCGGTGCATCGCCGCACGTCGATCCGTATCTGTTCACCGTCACTTCGCGGATCAAGAAAGACGCCGATGTCGAGCCGGTACGCGAGACGATTGTGTCGACGCTGAACGGGCTGAAGGACACGCTGGTGGATGTGAAGAAGCTCGATGCAGTGAAGAAGAACTTGCGGTACAGCTTCGCGCTCTCGCTTGATGACAGCGAGGCGATTGCCGAGGCGCTGGCACGGGCGATCGCGCTGCGCCGCACGCCGGAGACGTTGAACAACCTGTACGCGATGTACGAACAGGTGACGCCGGAAGATATTCGCGAAGTGGCGCGCAAGTACTTTGTGGAGTCCGGACGCACGGTGGTTACTTTGACGGGGCCGAAAGCGAAATGAAACTTCTACTCGCGTTGTTTTCCCTCGCGCTGCCGGCGGCGGAGGTTGTGGCGATGCCGGGGCAGTCGCCGATTATCAATTTTCGAATTGCGTTTCGCGCGGGCGCGGCTAACGATCCCGCAGGCAAGGCGGGCTTGGCCACGTTTACGGCGGCGATGCTCTCTGACGGCGGAACCAAGGCAAAGACGCGACAGCAGTTGCTTGACGAAGTGTATCCGATGGCGGCGCGTTTCAGCTCGCAAGTGGATAAAGAGATGATCGTGTTCGTGGGCACGACGCATGCCGAGAATCTGGAGCCGTTCTATGCGAATTTACGCGATGCGCTGTTGACGCCGGGATGGCGCGAGGATGATTTGAAACGCATTCGCGATGCGCAGACGAATGCGCTAAAGTTGTCGCTGCGCGGCAATAACGATGAGGAGTTGGGCAAAGAGGTTCTTTACGAACAGCTTTATGCCGGGCATCCTTACGGGCATGTGAATTTGGGCAAGCTGAGCGCGATCGCGGCGATTACGATGGCGGACTTGCAGGGGTTTTACAAGGCGCATTTTACGCAGGCGAATTTGATCATTGGTGTTGCGGGCAATTATCCGAAGGGTTTTGTCGAGCGCATGCAGAAGGACTTTGCGAGTTTGCCGAAGAGTTCGCCGGCGGCGGTGAAGCTGCCGGCGTTGAAGCCGATGGCGGAATCGCGTGTGACGATCGTCGATAAGAAGACGCGCGCGGTGGCGTACTCGATCGGCTATCCGATCGCGGTGACGCGCAATCATCCCGACTATCCCGCGCTGCTGGTGGCGAGCGATTGGTTCGGCAAACATCGATCGAGCGGCGGCAATTTGTACAACCGCATGCGCGAGATCCGCGGCTTGAACTACGGCGACTACTCCTACATCGAGTACTTTCCTAATGGCATGTATCAGTTCGAGCCCGATCCCAACATGCCGAGGCGTTCGCAGATTTTTCAGATCTGGGTGCGGCCCGTCGAGCCGCCCACGGCGCACTTCGCGCTGCGGTTGGCGTTGTTTGAGCTCGACCGGTTGATCGACCGGGGCATGACGGAGTCGGACTTTGAAACGACGCGCGACTTTGTGGCGCGCAGCGTGAATCTGCTGATGAAGACGAAGTCGGCCGAGCTTGGTTATGCGATCGACAGCAAGGTCTACGGCATCCCGGAGTACGCGAAGTACATTCAAGATGCGCTGGCGAAGCTGACCTACGCGCAGGTGCAGGCGGCGATCAAAAAGCATTTGCGCAAGGACCGGCTGCATATCGTCACGATCACCGATAACGGCGAGGCGTTGAAGAAAATGCTGGTTGCCGATGAGCCGTCGCCGATGAAGTACAACTCTCCGAAGCCGGGCGATATCTTGGAAGAAGACAAGACTGTGGCGACGAAGAAGCTTGGGTTGAAGGCGGAGCAGATTACGGTGATTCCGGAAGAGCGCGTGTTTCAGTAGCGGTTGTGCAGTGGGGGTTGGGGAAGAGACCGCTCTGTTGAAAGTCGGGAGTATCGGTTAGGGAGGGCCCGCTCCGTTGAAAGTCATGCACGAGATGCCTCGGGAGCAGTAGTAATAGGAGTCAGGTCAACCAAGTAGCCGAGGGCGCGAAATTCCTTCTGAAGACGCTGGATTCTGCGTTTTGCAGCTTGCG
>VFZQ01000174.1 GCA_016871135.1 Acidobacteriota bacterium
AGTGGTTTACCGGGCCTTGGCCGTGGCCGAGGCCGGGGTTGGTGCGGATGGCTTCGGCGATGAAGGCTTTCGCGCCGCGCACGGCGTCGATGAGCGCTTCGCCTTGCGCGAGGCGGGCTGTGATCGCGGCGGAGTAGGTGCAGCCGGTGCCGTGGGTGTGGGGCGTGGAGACGCGCTCGCCGTCGAACCAGGTGATCGATTCGCGCGTGACTAACACGTCGGCGGCACGATCTTCGAGATGCCCGCCCTTTATGAGCACGGCCACGGGGCCGAAGTCGAGCAGGCGCAGGCCCGCTTCGATCATTTGCTCCTTTGTTTCGACGTCGATTCCAGTGAGCGCGGCGGCTTCGTGCAGATTCGGCGTGACCAACAACGCCCGCGGAAGCAGCAGCGTCTTCAGCGCGGCGGCCGCGTCATCGTCGATCAGCGGCGCGCCGTGTTTGGAGATCATCACGGGGTCGATGACAAGAGGTGTTGTGCCGATGGACGCCGCGACGGCTTCAACGACGCCGGCGTTGCCCAGGGCGCCGGTCTTGGCGGCGTGGGGAGGAATGTCGGAGAGCACGGCCGCGATTTGCGCGGCGACGAGTGAAGGGTCCATGCATTCGACGCGCGTAACACCGCGCGTGTTCTGCACCGTGAGCAATGTGATCACCGCTTCGCCATAGACGCGATGCTGATGAAATGTTTTGAGATCGGCCTGGACGCCCGCGCCGCCGCTCGGGTCCGAGCCGGCGATCGTGAGAGCTACCGGCGTCATGGGAAGTTGATGCGTTGCAGGTCGGTCCGGCCAACGGCGTTGGCGATTTCGACGAGCACCGAACCCACTATTGTCGCATCGCCGGTGACCGGGAACACGGCGCGCAAACGGAACGCGCCGCCCACGGCGTTCTGCGCGAAGTGCGTTTCGAATGCCGCCGCGAATTGTGCCGTCACGATGCCGCCGATGGGGTTGCCGGCGCGATCAAAAAACCGGAAGTTCGCCGAACCGGCGGTTCGGGTGTTGTCGTAGCCGATCAGGGTCACTTCCAGGTTCGACCCATCGCGGCGCGCTTCGGCCTGATCGACGGCGATCGGCGCGCGGGCGAGCGACCACGTTTCGACTGTTGTGCCGCCTTCGGTGGTAGCCTCCAGGCGAATCACGCCGCTGGTGGTGCCGGTTTGCAGCACGGCCTCGGCCGACGCCCCGAACTGCGCTTCGGTGGCGCCGGCCGCGACGGTGAAACCGATCTCGCGAGCGCCGTTTTGGAACTGTATCGCGGGGTCGGTGAAGGCGCCGGCAAACGCCGCGCGAAGCGTGCCGGCCGACGCAACTGGAATCGCTTCCTCGAAGCGAAGACGGATCTTGACTTGTCTGCCATTGGTGACGACTGGCGTGTCGGCGACGATGCGAGGCGGCTTGAGGCGCGCCTTGGTGACGAAGGCGGTAATGGCGAAGCGCCGCGCGCCGGCGGTCAACGTCGCGGCGAAAGTGCCTTCGGTCTGGGCGGAAAAGGCGATGGAGATGTTGGACGATTCGCCGGGTGCGAGGATGGCCGGCGCACCGCCGGTTAAGCGGAAACCGGCGCCATTCAATGTGAGCGGGTCAATCGCGAGCGCCGCTGCGTGCGGGTTTGACAGGGCAAGATCGATCCTGACGCTTTCGCCCGCTACCGCGTCCACGGACAGTCCCGACGCGGGCAGCAAGATCGTCTGGCCGCCTCGCAACAACGAAACGTCGGCCGCCAAAACAGCGGTGGCGCGCACGATTGAAGTGAACGGGCCGACGGTAAGCACGGCGCTATAGGAGCCGGGCGCGGCGGGGGCGAACCGGATTGCGAATTCATACGACGTGCCGGGGCCTAGCGGAAATGGCTGGAATGGTTGGGCGAGCGAGAATGCCGCGCCGTTGATCGCGAGGGACGAGATGTTGAGGATCGTCGAGCCCAGATTGGTGGCGCGGATTTTTGTGTCGGCGCTTTCGCCGATTCCGGTTGCGCCAAGGTTGATGCTGGCGCCGGCGATTTCGACGCCAGTGTCGCGAACCACGGCGACCTGCAACTGCGCGGCAAGGGGGATCGAGGCGGCGAGCAAGGCGAGGATCTTCATTCGCGCCTCCGCTCCGGCAGGACGAACAACGCGACGCGGTCCTTGGCCAGGCGCAGGAGATATCCTTGCCAGTGCGCCCAACCGGCGCCCGCCGCGGTGATTGACGACGGCTCGGCGGGGCAATCGATCACTTCGATTTCACCGCCGGGCTGGGTTACGAACAACTGCCCGTCGCGCCACTCGATCAAGCGGCCGGCGATGGTAGAGGAAGCGGCGTCCGCGCGCACGATCGACTCTCCGTCGTATCGCCAAATTTCCCCGGTGCGTGGAAATGTCACCGTGGCGCCTCGGAAGACCGCTTCGGTTTCGGTTACTGCGAGCACGGCGCCGTTGGCGGAAACGCGTCCCGGCTCGAGGCGCCATTCGATGTCGCCATCGAAGGAATAGGCAAGCAGTGCAGCGCCGTCTTCGCCGCGGACGAAGTTGCCGGCAAGTCCATAGATTTGGGTCAAGCGGCCTTGATCGAGCACGCGGGCGAGAGCCGGCGCTTCAATCGGGGACTGAGCGCAAACGGCCACAGCAATGAGGCAGGCGAGCTTTTTCATGGCCGCCCTACCGTGATAACCGGTGCGCCGATGGAGACCGTTGGCGCGGGCGGCTGCGTTGTCGCGGCTGGCGGAGGACCCGAGGCGGGCGCTGCGCTACGTCCGCCCCGGGCTGCCGCGGCTACACCGCCAGCGGCGGCGGCGCCCACGAGCGCGGCGACAACGACCCATTTCGAACGAGGGGCGCTGTCCACACTCGGCTGTGGACGCGAAGAAGAGGACTCGGCGCCGGCGCGACGCGCCTGAGCGCTTGAAGGCTCGGTCAGATATTGCGTGGAGATGATGCCCGCTCGCGCTTCGCCTTTGCTGGCGGTGATGCGGACGGCCATCGCGCCGGCAACGCGATTCCATTGAATGCCGCGAATCGCGGCGCGGCCATCGACCCCTGTGAGCAGGACCTCGGAGCGCAGGCCGGAGGTGAACATTCCGGAAGGCCCGTCTTCGGGGAGACGCACGCTGACGGACGCATTGGCGACGGGCTGGCCGGTTTCGTCGGTGAGAAACACGACAAGCGGTTGCGTGGATCGAGCGCCGGCGGTATGCACAGCGCTATCCCCTTCCACTATCCGGATGCGGAGCAGAGCCGGTGCGGCTTCGGAAGCTTGTGTTTGCCCTCCGCTCTCCTCGGCGGGTGGAGCGGGATAGGCGGCCCGAACCACCGTCACTAACGTCAACACGAGTGAGGTGGCGCTTCGCCAGTTGTACATCGATTACTGCGTTTGTTGTTCGACCGGTTCCTCGCCCGCGGCTTCGCGAGCTTCTGTTTCTTCAACGGGTATGACAACCCGCAAGAGGACGGCGGTGATATTGTCAGGACCGCCGTTGGCGCGGGCGCGATCGATGAGATTGCGGCCCTTTGTCTCGAGATTATCGTCGTTGCCGAAGATGGATGCAATCCCGTCGTCGCCGACGACGCCATGCAACCCGTCGCTGCACAACAGGAACTGCATGCCTTCCGACAACTCGACTACGTAGGAGTTAATGCGAAGTTGATCGCTCACACCGATGGCCATCGTCAACACGTGGCGCATCGGGTGCGTTTTCAGCTGCGCTTCTTCGATACCGAGTTTCTTGCCGACTTCCTGCACCCACGTCTGATCTTCGGTAATGACGATCAACTGGCCCTGATGGTAGATGTAGGCGCGGCTATCGCCCACGCTGGCAATGTAGGCTTCCTTGCCGGTGTCGAGGACGGCGGTGAGCGTAGTTCCCATGCCCTCGAGGTTGGTGTCGGCGGACGCCGCGTTGAGCACGCGGCGATTGGCTTCTTCCAGCGCTCTGATGAGCAGTTGCGGCTCGTACTGGCCCGCGCGCCAGACCACTTCGCCAACCGTTTCCGCCGCCAGCTGCGACGCGCATTCGCCGGCCTGGGCTCCGCCCATTCCGTCAGCGACAAGATAGAGACCAAGGGACGGCGCGAGAAGATAATAATCCTCGTTGTTGGGCCGAATACATCCTGGGTCAGATAGGCCGTAGGCTTCCAGCATGAACTTTCCGATTATACGTCAGGAACGGAACTCCGAGCACAGAGGGATGCGAACAGAGCACCGCCCTACAGGATAACGCGCAATCCGACCTGAAAAACCCTCCCGTCGTTCAAAGTATTTGTAATCTTCCCGAAAGCGGGCGAGGTGACGTTGCGTTGGGGCTCGTCGAACTGCGGCGTATTAAAGGTGTTGTAGGCCTCGCCGCGCAGTTGCAACGATGTTTCGCGGTGCAGCGGCAGGCGCCAGGATTTCTGCAGCGCCATGTTCCAATTCGCGATTCCGCCTTTGCGCATGACGTTGCGGCCGAGGTTGCCGCGCACGCCGCCGATGGGGATCAGCGAAAAATTTTCGCGGCGGAGGAGGCGGGGCGCGTCGTCGGGATGGCCGATGCGCCGGCCGAGTATCGCTGGATCGATGATGTTCGGGCGGTCGCCGCCGCTGCCGTCGACGTTGCCGAAGTTTGGCGCGTCGCTGCCGATGAACAGCGTGAAGGGAGTGCCCGTGCGGAAGTTCGAGACGCCGGACAATTGGAGACCGTGCCAGGGGATGTCGTAGAGCCAGCGCAAGCCCAGTGCATGCGTGGTGTCGAAGTTCGATAGGCCTTTGCGGTCGCCGATTGAATCGTATTGATACTGCGCGCGGCCGTTCAGCATGTCGCGATTGGCGGCGGTGCCCGTGAAGTCGGCACCCGTGTCGATCGCTTTGCCGAATGTGTAGGTCACGCCGGCGGAGAGGCCTTTTCGATAGGGAAGATCGTAGCTTGCCTGCGCGCCGTCGTAATAGGCGATGCCCTGGTTCTGCGCCGAACGGAACTCGCCGAATGCCGGATTCGGCCGGCGTAGATTGATCGTCGCGGTCGAGTACTCGTATCGCGGATTGGGGACAGCGCGGTTCAACACCACGCCCGTTAGCAGCTTCATCGAACGGCTGCCGGTGTAGCCGAAGCGCAACATGCCGCGCGAGGCGGATTGGCGTTCGAACACAAGAGAATAGAGATGGGTGTAGGGTGTGCGGAGATCGTTGGAGAGGACCGAGAGCGCGGGCTGTGAATCGGTGGTGGTCAGGTTGCGGAGCGGGTCGAGGAGGTCGGGGTTGTTCAGCGTGATGTAGCTTGCGAAGGGCGGATTCGACCGCACCTGCTGATAGGTGACTGGAGGAATCGGCGAGTAACTTGCCGCGTAAAGAGCGCGCGCCGTCCACGCGCCGCGGATTTTCCACGCGAGGCCCACGCGGGGCGCGATATTGTTGCAGTCGCACTTGTAAGGGATCTCACCGCGCCCGGTCACTTCGAAGGGCGACCCTTCGGGGCTATATCGAACGCCGATATAGAGCTGTAGATCGGGACGCAGCTTGATGCGGTCGGCGAAGTAGGCGTTGCCGCTGGTTTGGCGGAATCCGCGGGTCAGATCGCCGAGGACGATTTCGTAAGTCGTTGGCGTACCCGCGCGCAGGTTTTCGATCGACGTGCGGCCGAAGTTGTTTTGAAACTGGATGAGGCCGCGTAGATTGTTCGACTCTAGCCCGTTCACTTGCATGCGCGAGTGGTCGCCGCCAAAATAGATCTGATGGCGGCCACCCGCCAAAATCTTCGTGTAGGAGAAACCGTTCCGGAAGGTGTTCTGCGCCCGGTCGACGGGGAAGTTCGAGTCAGGGCCTAACTCCTCGATTTGAAATCCGAATCGCACGCGCGGGCCGACTGCGTTTGGCTCCGAGACGAGCAACGAATGCGTGCGTTGGAACTGTGTGGCAAGTTGCAGGCCGCCGCGATTCCACGTCACGCGCGCGGTGTGATTTTTCAAAGTCGTGTCGGGATTTTGTCCGGCCACCAGTTGGAACGCGTCGATCTGTTGCCGGTTCACCGCGTAATAGAACGCCAGAGGCCTTTTGTCGTAGCGAACGTTGAAATCGGTCTCGTCGATGCGCTGTGGCGCGTTGTGGTTGAGGGCGCGCTGGTCGAAGTCAGTCCGATTCGGTGCGATGGCGGGATAGGCCGCGAAGTATTTTTCCACGACGGCGCGCACGCGCGGGTCGCTTGCGGTCGGCGTCCGTTCCGACAACAGCGGCACCAAAATGTTTCCATTCACCATTCCGCGTACTTTGCGCTGGCCCGCGTTGACCGTCAGAAAGCCGGCCTTGCCAAGATCGCCGGCCAGACGACCTCCGTACGCATTCTGGCGCGCGGGTTTTACGCCGCCGACTTGAAAGAACGCCCGTGCGTTGAACACCGAGTTCTGATGGCGCTCATATAGCTCGCCGTGCCAACCGCTTGGCCGCGCCGGCGGGTTGAACACAAAATTCCCTTGCGCGGCCCGGCCTTGATCGGCCGCGAAATGATGCGATTCAACGGCGGCCTCGGTTACCAGCGTTACCTGGCTGCCCGCGCGGATTGACGACTCCTTCGCGGCATTCGTGTCGATCAAATACACGGCGACGTTTTCGTTCCGCATCGCGTTGGCGCCCATCCGCTGTGGCTTCGCCGCGGCAGGCGCGGGCGCCGGTGTCTGCGCGTGCAGCGCCCCCAAGAGGCCAAACAAGATCAATTTCACTTCTTATCCACCAACGACTTGAGCTGCCGGAACACGGTCTCTTCGTAGTCGTGCTTGATTCGTTCCAATCCTTCGTACTTCGATTCGCCCGCGCGCAGTGTCTGATTCCGCAGACAGAGGCCGAGCAGCGCGGTGGCGTCGGCGTCGTCGGGGATGCGTTGCAACACGGCGCGAAATTGATTCGCGGCATCGTCGAAGCGCTTTGTGCGCCAGAGGGCATAGGCCAGATTGAAATGAAAATCGGGATCGGCGGGATCGCCCTCCAGCGCTTTTTCGAAGTTCGAAATGGCGGAAT
This sequence comes from Acidobacteriota bacterium, assembly GCA_016871135.1. Lineage (GTDB taxonomy): Bacteria > Acidobacteriota > Terriglobia > Bryobacterales > Bryobacteraceae. The sequence continues at coordinate 6,962 of VFZQ01000174.1, forward strand.
CGTATTTGCCTTGCCGAACCTGCGCGGCGCCGAGATTGGAGAATACCTCGTTCAACGGCACGGCCGAGGCAACGGTTAGAAAAGCCGCCTCGGCCGCCGAATAGTCGCCGAGATAGTGGCGGCTGATGCCGTAGTAGTAGGTCGCCTCCATATAGTGCGCATCGTGACGCGCCACCTTTACGAACCACTGCGAAGCCTGCTGGTAGTCTTCCTTGTCCCAGTAGTGGAGGCCAAGTTGAAACGCGGGCTGTGGGTATTCCGGATCAAGCCGGGCCGCCTGGGTAAAGTATCGGTGCCGCGCCGCCGGATCCTTTGCCAGCAATCCGCGCACATAGCTTTCAATCGCGCCGGCACGGACGTTTTTCCGTCTCGCGAGGAACTCTTCGATCTTTCCGGCGCTATGGGGCGCGATGGCCGACAACACTTTCCAAGCGAGCCGGTTTTGCAGGAGGGCAAGATCGTCGAGCACGCCCGCTTCCGACAGTTCCGGCGACTGGTACAGCCGCTTCCGGTCGACCACGCGGGCGCGCAGCTTGATTGCCGCTTTTTCGCCGGCGGGCTTGTCGACCTCGAATTCGCCGAAGACGGCGAACTCCGCCTCGAGTTCGTCGGCGATGCGCAGGATCGAAGCTCTCGATAAAACGACGTTGGCGGGCAGCGCCAATCGCTGCATGGCGAGTGTGCGATCGGCGCGATCCAGCGTCAGCAGGCCTTCGGCGTGGACGGACTCCAAAATGTTCTCGGCGGCCGCCTCGCCTATCCACTCCAAGTTGGCGTCATTCGACAGATTGGTAAAAGGCAGAACGACCGTCGCCTGGCCCCACGTTGCGGGAAGGTACACAAGCAACGGCAGCGCTGCAAAAAGCTTGCGGGGCATTACACTGCCATTTTAGCGCGGGCTCAAGAAAATCGCCCCTCCCGCCGAGGCGAGAGGGGCCAATTGGAGGATCGGTCTTGTCGAATTAGTTCACAACAAGCTTGGTGTTCGTACCGCCGATGCGGATTTCGGTGATGCGGTATTTGCCGTCACCGTTCTGGTATCGAATCGAGGTCGATCCGAACTTGGAGTCACCTTGTTCGGTTTTGATCGCGGCTTCGGCCTTGGTCTTGCCGTTGCGAAGGACCATCTTCTCGCCGTCGACTTCAATCTTGTACTCGCCGGGCTTCAGCTCAACGCCGTTCAACAGCGACGGTTGAAACAAAGTGACTTTGGACGACATCGCGCCGGCGAAGACAAACGACACCGATGCGGCAAACAACACGAATAACTTCTTCATGGAAATCAGGCTCCTGTGCTGACGGATTCAAGCCGCCACTTTCTTTATCTGATGGTTTACGCGGGATTCGATTGCCTTTGTGGCTCACCGCGTTTTCTGCGGGGTGCGTCGCTGACTCGTAAGCGCCGCTGTCTGAATGGTTATACGGTTCAGGGCTCGAATTGTTCCGTGAAGACCGAGATTTTTTTGCAGGCCTCGTGTTGGAGTCCGGCGTCATCGCCGAAGCCGTGCAACCAGTCGATGCCAGGTTCGGCGCGGAACCACGTCCATTGCCGCTTGGCGTACTGGCGCGTTTTTAGTTTCATTTCTTCGAGACATTCGGCGGCGGGTTTCCCACGCAGGTGCGCGAGAGCCTGGCGGTAACCCAACGATTCGAAAGGCTTCGATTCCGAGAACGGCATCAGTGCGCGGACTTCGTCCAATAGGCCGCCATTCCACATCGCTTCGCATCGAGCGTCGAGCCGTTCGTATAGCGCTTCGCGCGGCGGATCAACGCCGAGCAACAGACAGTTGTAGCCTTCGAGCGGTTTTACGGGCTGGTCGGCGAACAGCGCCGTCGACGAACGCCGCGCGAGAATTCTAAGCTCCAGCGCGCGCAACGACTTGTTCCGGTCATTCGGATGAATCCGGCG
>VFZQ01000175.1 GCA_016871135.1 Acidobacteriota bacterium
AAACGAATCGCCTCCATCCTGCGCTTCTCGAGCGAATCGAAATCACGACGCACGCCTGCAGGGTTGCCCATATCCCAGTTTACACCGGACGCTTGAAAGTCGTCTCTATATTATGCGGGACTCAATAAGACCTTCGCGCCCGCGCCGGCCCACTCGCCTAACGCGCGGCCAAACGCAAATACCGTCTGCGGATCGAGCGGATACTGGCCCGCCACGCCGCGAATTCCATCGGTGCCGAACAACTGGCGGCTCATACTTATTGCTCCGACGTTCGAAGGCGCTCAACAACCAGATGCACACGAACCGTCGAATTCCCCTCAATCCGCACCTGCGGGTCGTCGACAAAAGTCGACGTCTTGAAGTCTGACTCGGAGACCACACCCATCAACTCAATCGGATCGGTGTCCACCGACTGCACCTGCTCCACCCGGCTCTTCGGTCCGACTATACGCAGAAACGCCGGCGACACTTCTTGTTTGGCGATTCGATACCCAGTCGACGGATTGCCCGCGTAGCGAATCTGCACCGGCACGTCCCGCGCAATCCGCTCCTCAAACTTCATGCGGATCTGCGTCGGCGTCGCCCGCTCCAGCGATAATCCCGCCGGCAGCCGCACAGCCTTGCTGTCCAAATTGAAGGTTCGCTCGCCCGGACGGGTCACACTCTCCAGATCGACAATTACGGTTGCATCCTTTAGGAAGGAATCCTGCATTTTCCCGGCCGGTCCGTGCACTAACAGATTCACACGGTTCACCATGTCGCTGGAAACTTCGTACGCCTTCGGAAAATTGCGGTACTCCACCGGAACATCGATCGCCGTCGCCAGTTCCTGCTCGCCGACAATCGCCAGCCATAACAGCGACGCGATGAGAACGCTCATCGCCTTCGCGCCCAGATTGTCGGTGAACAGGTGCATCATGCCGGCTCTTCCCCCTTCTCCACCGGCGTGGCCGTTCCGCCTGGCCGGCCAAAGTCCCGCCGAGTTAAGCACTCCTGCACCCGATCAATTGATACGTTGTACTCGATTTCATTCCGGAACGCGACCGAAATCCGGCCCGTCTCTTCGCTCACAATCAGCGACACGCAGTCGGCCTCTTCGGTAATTCCGATCGCCGCGCGGTGCCGCGTGCCGAGATTTCGCATCAACTCCGGATTCATCGTCAAGGGCAAGAAGCACGCCGCGGCGGCAACCCGGTCGCCCTGAACAATCACCGCGCCGTCGTGCATCGCCGATCCCGGATGAAAGATCGCCAGCAGCAGATCTCGCGATACCGCGGCGTCCAAAGCCACACCGCTCTCGATGAACGTCCGCAACCCGACTTCCCGCTCAACCACGATCAGCGCGCCCGTACGCTGCTGCGCGAGCTGCTGGATTGCCAGCAAAAGCTCTTCCACCGTCTCACGCCGGTGCAGCCGCGTGCTCCAGCCAATCACCCTTCGCTGCCCGATCCTCGCCAGCAGCCGGCGAATTTCGCTCTGAAACATGACGATAAATCCGAACGCCGTATATGGCGCTAGTGTCGCCAGGAGCGTCCGCAATAACTCCAACTTCACGTACACCGCAACCAGATAGGCAAATGCGAGTATTAACAATCCCGCCAGCATCGCCGCCGACCGCCGGCCGCGGACGATCATGATGAACTGATAGATGATGATCGCCGTAATGAGAATATCCACCCCCGCGGTCCAGTCGAACCGCGTGAGCTGCCCGGAGATTCGTTCCAGCAGTACTTGCATGGCGATTACTTCTATCATCCTCTAAAACAAGCGATATCCAAAATGTGCCACGATATCTTTCACACCATGCGGCTCTTCCTAACTCTGATCGTGGCTGCCACAATGAGCGCGCAGCCGAAAACGCTGCCCGTCGCCGAACAGTACACCAAGTACGAATTCCGCATCCCCATGCGCGACGGGGTTAAGCTCTACACCGCCGTTTATCAGCCCAAGGACGCATCCAGGAAATACCCCCTATTGCTCACCCGCACGCCATACAGTTGCCAACCGTACGGCGCCGATCGATATCGCGACACCCTCGGTCCAAGCCGCTTTCTCCAAACCACCGGATATATCTTCGTCTATCAGGATGTCCGTGGCAGGTACCGGAGCGAGGGGGTATTCGAGCAGGTCCGCCCCCACAAGCCGGTTAAATCCGGGCCGAAGGACTTCGACGAATCCACCGACACCTTCGACACCATCGACTGGCTTGTCAAAAACCTGCCCAACAACAACGGCCGCGTTGGAATGTGGGGCATCTCCTACCCCGGTTTCTATACCTCGATGGGTATGATCGACGCGCACCCGGCGCTCAAAGCCGCTTCTCCGCAAGCTCCCGTCGGCGACTGGTTCATCGGCGACGACTGGCGTCACAACGGAGCGTTCTTCCTCGCCCACGCCGTCCGTTGGATGTACTCCAACGACCGCGATACCCAGGCCGATCCCGACACGGCTCGCAGAAATCCGGACTACCCCGCCCCCGACGGCTACTCTCTATTCCTGAAAATGGGAACACTCGAAGAGATCAACGAGAAATTGCTCAAAAATTCCGTTCCCTACTGGAAGGACTTAGTCGATCATTCCACCTACGACGCCTTCTGGAAAGCCCGCGACGTCCGACCGCACCTGACTAAGTTGAAGCCCGCAATCTTGACCGTCGGCGGTTGGTTCGACGCCGAGGACCTATTCGGCACGCTCGAAACTTACAAAGAAGCAGAGGCCAATAATCCCGGTGCGCAGAATTTCCTGGTGATGGGTCCGTGGTACCACGGCCAATGGTCCTCCAACGACGGCGCTCAACTCGGCGACATCCGCTTCCGGCAGAATACCTCGCTCTGGTATCAGGAGCACGTCGAAAAACCGTTCTTCGAGCGGATACTCCGCGATGAAAAACCCGCGGGCCTCGCCGAAGCCGTGGTTTTCGAAACGGGCGCGAATCAATGGCGCCATCTCGATGCATGGCCGCCAAAGGAAGTGACGGCCAAGACCATACATCTGCAGCCGAATGGCCGTCTCGGCTGGAATCCGCCCTCGCGCGGCGGATACGAAGAGTATGTGTCCGATCCCGCCCGCCCCGTCCCCTCGGTGCCCTACATCGCAAACACGATGACCGTCGAATACATGCTGGACGATCAGCGACAGGCCGCCACAAGACCCGATGTCTTGGTCTTCTCGACGGACTCACTCGAGGAGGACCTGACCCTCGCCGGCCCGCTCGACGTTACGCTCCACGTTTCGACGACCGGCACCGACTCCGATTTCGTCGTAAAGGTCATCGATGTCTACCCCGACAACTTCCCTGACCCCGACCCTAACCCTAAGAAGGTGAAGATGGGCGGCTATCAGCAACTCGTCCGTGGCGAGCCATTTCGCGGCAAGTTTCGCAAGAGTTTCGAAAAACCGGAACCGTTCCCGCCCGGCCAGATGGAGAAAATCAGCTTCACCATGCCGGATGTGTTTCACACGTTCCGCTCCGGGCATAAATTGATGGTGCAAATACAGAGTTCTTGGTTCCCGCTGGTCGACCGCAATCCGCAGAAGTTCATGGAAATTGGAAAGGCCAAACCCGGCGACTTCCAGAAGGTGACGCAGCGCATCTACTACGGGACGGTGGGCGGATCGAGCATCGGGGTCCGCGTACTTACCCGTTCCGCCACCAAATAACGCCATTCACCGCGGTCTGGAAACCGATCCACATCAGATACGCCAGCCACAGCCGGCCGGCCAGCTTATCGATGGAACTATAGATGAACCACAGCGTCGTAACGAGCCCGAACAAGCAGACTAAGTCGACGAATCCGGCCAGCGTACTCTGCGAGCCATAGAACAACGTCGACCAGATCGCTTGCAGAAACAGTTGCGCGCCGAAACCGATCCCCGCAATCGGCACCAACCGGAATCCTCCCAGACGCCATACACGCCACCCCGCCACAGCCATGCAAGCGTAAAGAACCATCCACACCGGCCCAGTCAACTGCGGCGTCGGCGCCCACGTGGGCTTTGACAAACGTGGATACCAGCCCCAATCGCCCGCCATGCTCGGTGCGTAAAGACTGGCATACATTCCAGCCGTGTAGCAGATTGCAAAGAACGCTCCCAGCCCCGCCTTGGAATGGGGCGCCGCAACCGGTTCTGGGTGCGGCCCGATCCAGAACGGCAGGATCGATGTGGGAAGCAGAGCCATGCCTACAACCCGAAATCCGTGGGTATGGCAATCGGCCGCCCTTCGGCGTTGCTCCGATAGCCGGCCTCGACCGCCGCGACGGTCTTCAAATAGTCCCTGCCATTCGATTCAAACTGCCCGCCGGCCAGCAGCGTGCGGACAAAATGCTGCGAGGTCGCGCGGACGCTGTCGCCTCGATAGCCGATCTTGATCTCGTTTTTCCATACCAACTCCGATGCGCCTCGGATCACGTCACCCGTCGCCGTAACGCGCAAGCATCCGTTCTCGAATTCGAACGACGCATCCCCTAGCGGCGGCGAGTCGGGCGCGAGATCAGTGAACCGGTTGCCGTCGATCAAACCGCTCAAGCCCGTCTCATGCGTCACAACCAGATGCGCCTGATCCTCACCCTGGATTACCGGATTCACACGGCGCAGTTGGGCGTAGATGGTCTTCAAGTCGCCGAACAGAAACCGGGCGGTGTCGATGTGATGAACCAGCGTTTCAAACAGAAGCAACCGCGGCATCACGCGAAAATAGGGCTGCAGGACATACGGTTCCGGCCCGGCGCCATCACGCTTCCGCGTACGGAAGGTGTAGGTCACCGGCGCACCCATCACGCCCGAACGCACGATGCCGCCAACGATTCGATACCACTCCTGCCATCGCCAGTTTTCGTGAATCATGAACGGCACGCCCGCCGTTTCGACGCACCGGACCATCTCGATGCAATCGGCCCAGGACGGCGCCATCGGTTTTTGACAGACGATCGGAATCCTTCGCTCCGCCGCCGCGCGAACCATCGGCAGATGCAACTCGGGCCGCGTGGCGATATCGACGAAATCGGGCTTGACCTCATCGAGCATCTTCTCGAAATCCGAATACGCCGCCGGCGCCGCGGCCAGCGCCCGCGCTAGATCCGGATCGCACGCGGCGATTAAGGACGCCTCCGGAATCCGCCGCCAACCTTCGATATGAAACTGTCCGAAAAACCCACAACCGGCAATCGCGCCGCGCAAAGGAGCCATAAGGGTCAAGTCTACGCGATCGCGAACTGGCCATGAAACGCCGGTGGCAGTTTCGTCGGCCGCAGATCGTGGCCGAGGAACAGATGCCGCGTGCGGCCCTCGGCCAGCAGCTGTCCCGACGTGCCATGCCGCATGATGTATCCAAACTCGACCCCTCGCGGCGTGGCCTTGACGATCGAAGTTTCGATATCGACCTCATCGTCATAACGAGCCGGCGCAACATACCGGCACGAGGCTTCAATCACCGCCAGCCGGATTCCCGCCCGCTGTTCGATGTCTTTATAAGCAATCCCGCGCGCCCGGCACAACTCCACCCGTCCGACCTCCATCCAAACAATGTAATTGGCGTGATAAACAACGCCCATCTGGTCGGTCTCGGCATAACGGACACGCACGCGCGCGGTGTGAGCGGACATTACTTTTATCTTAGTCGGCGGCGCTTCCCGTTATCATGGACTGTGCGCTGCGCGAAGTCGGAACTACATGTTCATCTGGAAGGTTCGATGGAGCCGGAGTTGCTATGCCGGCTCGATCCGGCGTTGACGTTGGACGAAGCCAGGCGGCTCTACACGTTCGATTCGTTCGCCGGTTTTATCGAGGCCTTCAAAGCGGCTGTGCGGCGATTGCAGACTCCGGAACATTACGCGATCGCAGCCGAGTCACTGTTTGCTCGCCAGGCTGCGTTGGGGATTGAATACAGCGAGGTCATCTTCTCGGCCGGCGTGGTGTTGTGGAAAGGCCAAAGTCTGGATGAAACTTGGGCCGCGTTGCGAGAAAAGTCAGTTCGGGCGCCATTGGAAGTGCGGTGGATCGTCGACGTCGTGCGCCAGTTTGGCGGTGATCCGGCGGAGCAAGTGGCAACTTGGGCGGCTTCGCGCGCTGCCGAAGGAATTGTTGCGTTTGGCGTTGGCGGCGACGAGACGGCGCGGCCGCTGAATGAGTTCGCGCGGGCGGTAGCAATGGCCCGCGAGGTAGGGTTACGATTCACTCCGCACTCTGGCGAAACCTCCAAGGCGCGGAATGTTTGGGAGGCGGTTGAGATGGGCGCTGACCGGATCGGGCACGGGATTCGCGCGGTCGAGGACTCGGCGCTATTGGCAGTTCTCCGCGAACGTTCAATTGCGCTTGAAGTCTGTCTGACGTCGAATGTGCGCACGGGCGCGGTGGCTTCCATTGAGACGCATCCGCTGCGCGCGCTGTTCGATGCGGGAGTGCCGATCACTCTGAACTCGGATGACCCTGGGCTATTCGACACCGATTTGGCGCGCGAGTTCGCGGTCGCCCGCGATGTTTTGGGTTTCAGCGACGGCGAGTTGCGCACGATCGCGAACAACGCGATGCGCTACGGTTTCCAGCGCGCGAGGTAGATCGACGACTTGCCTTCGTGCGAGGCGTAGTAGCTGATCCAAAGCTCGCCCTTGCGCCAGACGAGGCCGGCGTAGCTGGAGTCGCCGCTTGATGGCAGCGGAGAGACTTCTTTGAGCGTGCCCGCCGCCGCGTCGATCTCGACGATGGCGGTGCGCGTTTTGCCGTCATGCAAACGGACGGCGCCGATCAAGCGACCGCCGGAAACCTCGACGAAGTGAGGACCGCCGATCCGGACACCGAGATCTTTCCACTGCCATTCTTTGTAGGGTGGCTTCGACGTGCCGAGCAGTGCTGTGCGGGTGCCCCCATCGCGTCGGAGCAGGCAGAGCGCGATGCCGTCCTTCTTGAAGAGAATGCTGGATTCGTTGGAGTAGCCGTCGGCTTGCAGCGTCGGAACGAGAGTGTCGAACTGCCGGCCGTCGTGCGAGGTGTAAAGGCGTGTAATGCCGGCGCGCGACATCGTCTCATAGCCGACTGTATATGCCGCGCCTTTGTTCCAACTGACGCGCCAGAGCCAGAAGTTGTGATCGCCAATCTTGAATGGCTCAGACCATGCAGCGCCGTCGCGTGAGAACCAGGCGAAGGTGTCGTGCGGTACCGGCGACTGCCCGTCTTTTTCGCGCTGCGCGGCGGCTGCGGTGAGCATCAATTCACCTTTTGGCGTGAGCGTGATTTTGGGATCCCGGAGGTCGAGAGCGTTGCTCTTGAGAAGTGCTTTCGATGTCCACTTCACGCCGTCGCGGCTGCCGATAACGCGGATCGCGCCATCGGTGGAGACGTGCGCGCGGCCCTCGCGGAAAACGCAGAGCCATTCGCCTTTGTGATGAATGAGGTCGGTGAAGGCGTTGTGCGGGGCGATATCCCAAATGCGGGCAACGTCGGCGGCGAGGAGAGGAATCGAGGCGAATAGGAGAAAAGGCTTCACCTCGCTATCCTATCTTGCGTGGCCTGGAAACTGAAGAGCTCGCGCGTGCATTTGCAGAACCGGTGGCTGACACTGCGCGAAAATGCCTATGAATTGCCGGACGGAACGCGGCTCGATAGCTACTGGATTGTGGAAAAGCCGTCGTATGTAGTGGTCGTCGGCGAGCGCGACGGCCAGCTGGTGATGATTCGCGAGTACCGGCCCGGAAGTGGCAAAATGCATCTGAGCTTCCCGGCGGGCTTCATTGATGAAGGCGAGACACCGGAGCAAGCGGCTACACGCGAATTCCGCGAGGAGACCGGCTACGGCGCAGCGAACGCACGCTTAATTGGCGTGATGGACGCACAGGCCGGCTGGTTGAAGGTGGCGTGCCATGTGGTGCTGGTCGATGTCAGCGAGACTGCCGGCGCCGTGGACGTGGAGATTGAGGAGGTGCTTCTGGTGAGTTGGGAGGAGGCGCTTTCCAAGGTGCTGGGCGGCGAGATTACGGAAATGCATACGGTGGCGGGGTGCTTCCTTGCGCGAGAGATTTCGCGCCTCGATCAGAAACTAGCTTCGAGGGCGACCGAGGACGTTATTACCCCCGCCCAGCCGTCGCCTCGTTCATCGCCTTAATATGCGCCTCCAGCTCCTGCACGCGCCGCGTGAGATCGGCGATGGCCTGACCTTCGGGATCGGGAAGCTTACCGTGTTCGAGTTGTTCGTTGGCGTCGGTACGCTGACGCACGACCTTGCCCGGAATGCCAACGACGGTCGAGTCGTCGGGCACCGAATGGACAACAACGCTGCCGGCGCCGACGCGGGCGTTGTCCCCAATTCGAATGTTGCCGAGCACCTTTGCGCCGGTACCGACAATCACCTTGTTGCCGAGCGTCGGATGACGCTTGCCGCTCTCCTTGCCCGTGCCGCCGAGCGTCACGCCCTGATAGAGCAGCACGTCATCGCCGATCTCTGTGGTCTCGCCGATGACAACTCCCATTCCGTGATCTATGAAAAATCTTCGGCCGATCGTCGCGCCGGGGTGAATCTCGATTCCAGTGAACGTCCGGCTAAGCTGAGAGATCAACCGTCCGAACAGGCGAAAACCGGCGCCGTGCACGGCGTGCGCGAGCCTATGCAAGAGAATCGCATGGAAGCCGGGGTAACAGAGAACGATCTCCAGCACGCTCTTGGCGGCCGGGTCTTCGCGGAAGATGGTATCGATTTGTTCGCGGATCGTTCGAAACATTTGGGCAAACTTCATTATCTGATGTACAAAACGAAAAATCGATGCTAACATCCTCCTATTGAGTCCCGCATAATATAGCGTCACTCCGGCCAAAGAGAAGCCTGTTTCCAGAACGAAGGAATAAGGCGCTTCCTCCGCCGCATCTTGC
>VFZQ01000176.1 GCA_016871135.1 Acidobacteriota bacterium
GACTCTGTTCGAAGAAAAACTTGGTGTCGCCAAGGACGATGTCATCGAAAACCAGACGATGACGGCGCGGCGTGTCCTGCGCGAGAAGTTCCTGGCTGCGGGGATCGGGATTACGGGAGCGAATTTCTTGGTCGCCGATTCGGGCGCCGTGGTGATCGTAGAAAACGAAGGCAATGCACGGTTGTCTAGCTCCGCGCCGAAGATTCAGGTCGCGATCGCGGGAATCGAGAAGATGATTCCGCGCGTACGCGACCTCGGCGTGTTTCTCGCGCTGCTTGGCCGCAGCGCGACCGGGCAGGCGCTGACGAGCTACACGTCGATTCTTTCGGGTCCACGGCGGAAGGACGAGCGCGATGGACCGGAAGAGTTCTATGTCGTATTGCTCGACGCGGGCCGGACGAAGCTGCTGGCTGATAAAGAGAAGCGAGAGTCGCTGCAATGCATCCGCTGCGGCGCGTGTTTGAACCATTGCCCGGTGTATCGGAAAGTCGGCGGCCATAGTTATCCGTGGGTGTATTCGGGGCCGATCGGCAAGATTATCACCCCGCAGTTTCAGGGGAAAGAGAAAGACCCGTGGCTGCCGTTCATGTCGAGCTTGTGCGGTGTGTGCGCGGAGGTCTGCCCGGTCAAGATCGACATTCCGAAGATGCTGCTCGCCTTGCGGCGGGAGTCTCAGAAAAGTCCCGACGACGCGGGCGCGATGAAGTGGTTCGCGCGTATGATGACGCGGCCGTGGTTGTACCGGCTTGCTGCCAGTTTCGGGCTCGGCTGGTTGGGCAGGAAGGATGGCGTTTGGCTTAAGGAAGTGAAGTGGCCGGCGTCGTCGGGCCCGCTGAAGGACTGGCTGGCCGTCCGCGATTTTCCGGCGCCTCCCGAGCGATCGTTCCGAGACTGGTGGGAGAAGCGAAAGAAATGAGCAGCGCGCGCGAAGAAATTATCAATCGCGTGCGTGCCGCAATCGGCCGCAAGGTTGGCGACAAGCCCGCTGCCCCGCCGGAACCGTTGTTGCGCATCCGCGGTTACAAGCTCGACGAAAAGATCGCCGCGTTTCGGGCGGCGCTGGAAGCACTGAGTGGCACGGTGACCGAAACGCACTCGCGCGAGGAAACGCAGTCGGTGGTGAAACGACTGTTGGATGGACGCACGGCGGTCGCCTCGGCGCATCCGTTGCTGTCCGAACAGCGGGTGACGGAAATCGAAGGCGTACAATCCGGACTGAACGGCGCGGATTTGCGCAACGCGTGCGCGTCGGCAGGCGTCGGAATAACAAGCGCCTACTGTTTGCTGGCCGAAACGGGGACCATCGTCTTTCGCGCGAGCGCCGAGGAATCACGGCTAATTTCCTTGCTTCCTCCGGTGCACATCGCGGTCGTTTCTTCGCGGCGAATGCTGGGCGGCTTGGATGAGATGCTCTCGATGATCGCGCGCCCCGTTGACGATTCCAGTGCAATGGTGTTTATCACCGGCCCGAGCCGAACCGGCGATATCGAGCAGATCCTCGTCCGCGGAGTGCATGGCCCCGGCCATGTGCACGTGGTGATCGTACATGAGGAGGAGGCACGATGAAGGCGTTGCTATTGGCCGCAGCGGCGGTGACAATGTCTGGACAGGCCTTGGAATTGGCGGGTGGCGGAGGACAGACGCGACTATTCAACTCGGGGTTGGGAAAGTTGAGCGCCTCATCGCCGCGCAAGGACGACTACGGCTTAAAAGGGGCCTTTCGCATGGTCTTTCGCATGACCACCAATTCGGGTGATCATTTCGGGCATGAGTTCGGCTACGCATACAACCGCACTCAGCTGGTCCAGTTTGTCGATACCGGCTCGACCGGGACCGGCATGGCGACCCATCAAGGGTTTTACAACTACTTGGCCTACGCCACACGGGAAGGGTCCAAAGTGCGCCCGTTCGCCGCCGGCGGCTTCCACTTCAACAATTACGTGCCGCCAGGCCAATCGGCAACGCAAGGCGGTGGTACCACCAAGTTCGGCGTGAACTACGGAGGCGGCATTAAGTTTCGCCTCGCCGAGAACTGGATGTTCCGCGTCGACGCACGCCAGTACATAAACCCGAAACCGAACTGGCTTATAAATCCCGGCGGATGGATTCGCATGAATGAGGTCTCGGCCTCTGTCGCGTTCGTGCTCTAGTCCGGAAGCGAACGCTTCAGTCCACGCAACACTTCAAATACGTCTGGCTGGGTGAACTTCGGCTCGCCGGGATCAAATGCTGCGATCACTTTGCGCCCGACGGGCCAGTCACCAAGGGCTGCAGTCGTCATCTCCGGCGATTTCCCCTCGAACCATCTGCCGTTGGTCCCGCGAAACGCATACGTGAACCGCCCGACGCCGCTGCCCTTAGGTATCGCGACCTCACGAACCTCTGTTTTGACGAGCGCACCTTCGGCGAAGAGTCTTCGTATCGTTTCAATCCGCCGCCACTCGCGAAGGAAACGCACAAGTCCGTAGAGAATCGCGCCCGCACCCATCGCGAGCGTCGCATAGGCCAAGAGCGCCTCGTTCGATGCGCCAACTATGGTGCTAACCTGCGCTCTCTTCGGATTGCGGACGTCATAGACCATGTTCACATTCCCCGCAGCGCGAAGTGTCGATTCATCGCTTGACGGGATCTTGTAGGAGCCGCGGTAGGGCACGCCCTCTTCATCGAGCTGTTCGACGTCGATCAGGACATCGCCGTTTTCACTTCGGAATTCAATAATGCGGCCTACGACGGCGCGCGAGTTATCAACGAACGCCGCAGCCTCCCGGTGCCAATACCACCCTTGCAGCCCGAGGAGCAACCCAATGGCGATTGGGACCCCCGTGAAGATAACGATAGCCCTAGCGGCAAGGCTCCAATAGTGAATCATCCGTTCATTGACCTGATCGGTGTAACCCGACTTATCTTCGCACGGAAATGATAGTTTCGCTAATCATTTATCGGACGACGCTTGGATGGCGGGTCCATCGCTTCGAGCGATGCTTAGCATGAGGCGCCGCCCTTGGAATTCGCCACCGTTCAATTCGGCGACGGCGCGTTCGGCAAGAGACACATCGTCAAAATCCGCGAAGCCGAAGCCACGCGAGTTTCCCGTGACCTTGTGGCGGACGATTGCAACGCCAGCTGGCTGAATGCCTCCAGAATGGAACCAGTCTTGTAGCTGGATCTCTTGCGCGCTGAAAGGGATGTTACCGATGAAGACCTTTTTCATGTGAGTACGCCCTTATATATAACCAGGGTAATAAATAGATATTAATAGAAGGGGGCCGGGAGCGCAAGCTTTAGGTTTCGGCAAACTCCTCAATCTGAAAGCCACCCGGCCGATAAGCCCTTTGATGGAGACGAGGCACCTGGATGTGTGGACCGCTGTTGTTTTGGAAGCGACGCCCAACACTTTGGAAAGGCTTGGAGACGTAATCGACCTTGCGAATCCACCCGATTTTCTTTCGTTCGTGTGCAGACACTGGGAGATCTACAAGTCCGTCGCGGACAAATCGGGAGGGGGTCTCCTCATCGATGACAAGATTATCCTGAGGCCGGTCATCCAGGCGTATTGAAACGACAAGACGCGATTCGGTTGAGCGAATGCGCGATTAAGAACGATCCTCTCTTCGATACGAAGCTGCTTCGGCGTCTGCTGGGGAGGAACTATTTCAGATTTTCTCGAAGTGATCTCACATCGCGCCGAAATAGGCCTCTTCCAAGTGTCGTCATTCGCCCTAGGCCTTGGAGCCCGCCAAAGCCACGTCGGCAGCAAAGCGCTGATGCGTTTGCGCGGAAACCCAAGAACCCAGAATCTGAAAAAGACCGCGGCGTACGCGGTAACGGATTAGGAGTTGTTGCGGAGGCGGCTGTGGTGCCGGCTGTATCCGAAATAGACGGCAAGACCGAGGCCCATCCAGATAAACAGCCGTAGCCAGTTCTCAAGGCCGAGCCCGTACATCAGATAAAGATTCACCAGGATTCCGAGTACAGGCACGATCGGGACGAGCGGCGTCTTGAACGGACGCTCGAGGTTCGGATTCGACTTACGCATCACAAGTATGCCTGCGCAAACGAGCACAAACGCGAAGAGCGTTCCGATGCTGGTCGCCTCGCCGAGGTGCGACATCGGAATAAAGGCCGACATAACACTGACGAGAACCATGAATAGCAGGTTGCTGCGCCACGGTGTCAAACGAGTCGGGTGCACTGTCGAGAACAACTTCGGCAACAGGCCGTCGCGCGACATCGAGAAAAACACGCGGCTCTGTCCCAGAAGCATGACAAGAATTACCGACGTGTAGCCGGCGATGATCGCGAACTTCACCCACATGCGCAGCCAAACGTATGGCGTGCGATCGATCGCCAAGCCCACCGCGGCCGGATCGTTCAGCTCCTTGTAGTTCACGATACCGGTTAACACGTAGGCAAAGAGGATGTAGAGAACGGTGCAGACAAGCAATGACCCGATAATGCCGATCGGCATATCGCGCTGCGGTTGCTTGGCTTCCTGGGCGGCCGTTGATACGGCGTCGAATCCGATATAGGCGAAGAAGATGACGCCCGCCCCGCGTATGATGCCGGACCACCCGTATTTTCCGAACTCGCCGGTTACGTTGTCGGGAACGAGCGGCACATGGTTCGCCGGATTCACATAGGCCCAGCCGAAGGCGATGAACAGGACGATGACCGATAGCTTGACCACGACGATAATCGAGTTCACCTTCGCCGATTCCTGTATGCCGATCATTAGCAGCGCCGAAACCAGGCAGACGATTACCACCGCAGGCAGATTGATAATCCCGGAGGCGACTTCGGTTCCATCCGGCAGCTTGATGCCTTCAAACGGTCCCGCCGCGAACTGCAAGGGGAAATGAATGCCGAAGTCTTTCAACAGGCTCACTACATATCGCGACCAACTGGTCGCTACCGTCGAAGCGCCGACGGCGTACTCCAACACCAGATCCCATCCGATGATCCAGGCGAACAACTCACCCATTGTTGCGTAGGAGTACGTGTATGCCGAACCGGCCACGGGAATCATCGTCGAGAACTCGCTATAACAGAGGCCCGCGAACACGCAACCGATCGCGGCAACCACGAAGGAGATCATGATCGCCGGACCGGCATTATTGGCGGCGGCCTGGCCCGTTAATGAAAACAGGCCCGCGCCGATGATGGCGCCGATACCGAGCGCCACCAACTGCGTAGCCGACAGAGTTCGTTTCAGTTGGTGCTCGCCGCCCTCGGATTCCTTTAGGATGCGATCCAGCGGTTTGGTCGCGAACAGACTCATGCTTTGACCTCTTTTTGTGATTTGGTCCACGCGAAGTAGACCGGGATGCCGAGCAGGACAATGATCAGGCCCGGCCAAGTGTAGTCGGGCTTATGAATGAGCAACAGACCTTCGATGGTACCAGCCAGAACGATATAGGCCGCCGGAAGCAGCGGGTATCCGAAGGCTTTGTAGGGTCGTTCCATGGCGGGCCTTGTTCTACGCAAGACGAAAACACCCACAATCGTCAGGATGTAGAAAAGCAAAACAGCGAATATAACATAGTCCAGCAACTGGCTATAGCTGCCCGACAGCGTGAGCGCCGACGCCCAGAGGCATTGAATCCAAAGCGCCGTCGACGGCGCCTTGGTCTCCGGGTCGAGTTTCGCCGCGGCCTTGAAGAAGAGATTGTCGAGAGCCATCGCGTAGATAACTCGAGCCCCTGCCAGCGTGATTCCGTTGACACATCCAAACGTCGATACCATAATCGCGCCGGCCATCATTTGAACAGCCGGGTCGCCGAAGATCGCCTTCGCCGCCGCCGTCCCGACGCGGTCTTCCGGCGCGGTGAGAATGCCCTCGAACGGCAAGACGAGCAAGTAAACGTAGTTGCATGCGATGTAGATGATCGAGACCAGCCCGACGCCCAACGCCAGCGACAACGGCAGATTGCGCCGCGGATTCTTCATTTCGCCGGCGGTAAACGTCACGTTGTTCCAGGAGTCGGAAGAAAACAGAGCTCCGACCAGCGCTACACCGACCATCTGCGTCGTCGCCCACGACCAATCGGCCGCGCCCCAGAAATTTCCGCCGCCGAAGTTGCGTTCGATGGCAACTGGGTTTTTCCCCGCCAACCAACCCGCGCCGATGAGGCCCAGCAGCGCGGCGGTCTTTGCGACTGTGAAGATGTTCTGCACTGTCGCGCCTGTGCGTACGCCACGCGAATTGACCCACGTTAGCGCAACGATCAACAAAATACCCGTGATTTGCTGTGTCGAGAGAAATGGCAGCACTTTGTTCGACGCCGCGATCGAAGGCGCGAATACGCCAAGGAACTTGGCGAACGCCACGGCGACGGCCGCGATCGTGCCCGTCTGAATCACCAGGAAAAACGTCCAGCCATAGAGAAATCCGTAGAGAGGCCCGAACGCCTCGCGCAGATAGACATACTGCCCGCCGGCCCTCGGCATTGCGGCGGCAAGCTCCCCGTAGGCCAGCGCCGCGATCAGCGTTAGTACCGCGGTGACCACCCACGCCATGATCATCAGGCCCGGCGAATGGACTTGGCGCCCGATATCGGCGGCGACGATGAACACGCCCGAGCCGATCATCGAGCCCATGACGATTGTCGTTGCATCGAAGAGCCCGAGGCTCTGGCTTAACTGTTGAGTGTCTTCAGCCATTCTGCGGTCCTTTCGCGAATACTCAGTCGTGTCGGATTTTCAGGAATCAGAGCGGACACGACAGCCACCGAATCGGCACCCGCTTCGATTACCCCGGGCGCATTCTCGAGCGTGATACCGCCGATCGCCACCAGCGGGCGCTGGGAGGCCTTTCGCAGTTCCTTCAACGCCGAGAGCCCGACCACCGGATCGGGATTCGCCTTCGTGGACGTCGCGAATATCGGACCGATCGCGTGATAGTCGACCGGCTCGTGATTGGCTGCTTCCAATTGCGCCGCATTGTGGGTGGAGAGCCCGATAATCGCCGACGGCCCGCACAACTGCCGCACGAAGGCAGGCATCAGATCGTCCTGGCCCACGTGAACGTGTGCGTTCAGCAGACGGGCGATATCGCAGCGGTCGTTGACGACTAGCGTCACGCCCGACTGCTCGCACAACACAGCCAGATGCGCACACGTTTCAAACACATCGCGGGAAAAATGCTCCTTATGCCGGAACTGAAGCAACACAACGCCGGCCTCGATCATGCCGGCGGCGGCTTCGAGCGGATCGACGCCGGCGCGCCGCAAAGCGGCGGTATCGAGAATCGGATAAAGGCGAGGGAGGCTCATCAAGGAATAAACGCATGATAGCTTGGATTCAGGAGGTGGCATGACACGGCGTGAATCGATGATGCTATTGGCGAGCGCGACGGCGGCCGCGCAAGGAGAACCGAAGCAGGTTATGCCGCGCTTCCTGGCCAAGTCGATCGATGGCGTGACATTCAACCGCGAGACGACGATGCATAAGGTCGTGCTGATCCAACATTGGGCGACCTGGTGCGGCTACTGCCGCAAGGACGAGCCGGGCGTCGAGGCGATCATCCGCGACCACGCGGCGCAGGGGCTCGTCGTGCTGGCAGTGAACGCGGGCGAGCCGAAGCCAAAGGTGTTGGAGTATCTCAGAGAACACAAACGGTCGGCGCGAATCGTTCTAGCGCCCGACACGAACCTGGGGCGTTTCTTCGAAGACGCCGGCCTCCCGGCTTATATTCTGATCGACCGCGACGGCAACATCGCGCATATGCAAGCTGGTTCCGGCGGATTGCCGGCGTTCCATGAAATGATGCGAATTGTGGGGTTGCGGAAGCAGTAGCGGCGGCAGAAGCTAATGCGCGGCTTTCTTTTCCGGCGCGGCAGGCGGCATCGCCGATGGCTTGGTACGCTCCGGCGGCGATTCCTTCGCGGCGGGCTTGGCGGGCGGCAACACGACCTTGGGAATTGGTAGGACGCGCGAACGGATCGCTCCGCCGCTCGGTTTGCCGACTCGCTTCGGCAGCGCCTTGGGGAACTTCGGTGCGGCCGGCGGCGCCGCATCCGGCGGTGAGATTTGTACCGGCGCGGCGATTTCGACGAAAGCGATCGCGGGGGCGGCGATCGTCATTGGCTTCGGCGTTGCGTCCGGCAAAGCGGAGATCGCCGGGGCGACGCGAAGCGCCAAGGTCAGTTCGGGCGCGTTGGCGCCTCGCCATGTCGAGAAGCGCACTCTGCCGTTGTGATCGCCGGAGGGCAGTTTCGAGGCATCGATACGAACACGAACCGTGTCGGCTTCAAAGGCACGGCCATCGGATGGAATTGCGCCTTCGCGCTGGTCGAACGCCAACCACGGCGCATCAATTGCTTCGACACGATAGGCAACACCCGGCGCGGAACTCGATACGCGCACCAGAGACGCGTAGAATGCGGGCGCGCCTTGGATGATCTCATAGCTCAATCTGTCCGCCTCGACTGTCAACACCGGAGCGGGTAAGACTTCGATCGAGCGGACTTCGCGCCGCCTTGAGCACCCATCGCCGATTTCCACCAAGACCGAAAATTGGCCCGGTTCGGTCGGCGTACCCTGCCACGCGCCGCGCGCGTCGATGGTGAGGCCCGGGGGCAAATCTCCACCCACAGGACGCACATAAGGCGCAACGAGGGCACATCGCCCCGACACACGAATGGGTTCCGGCTCCCCGTGAAAAGGCTGGTGGAGGAATGCGGGCATGAATGGTTTATCGGCGAAGATGCTTAAAGTTTGAGGAATCCCGCCGATGAGAAAAGAAAGGAGAATTCCCGTGAAGAGAATCGTAGTGCTGCTGGTGTGCATGTCCGCACTTGCCGCCGAGCCCGAATCGATGGCGTTGCCGAGGCACATCTTAACCAACGATGGA
>VFZQ01000177.1 GCA_016871135.1 Acidobacteriota bacterium
TGGTGCTAAACCACGGGGCCGCGCCAGCGACCCCAACCAGCCGCTTTGAGCGGCTCACGAACGAAGGCCCCCGGCTCTGCCGGGGGATCGTTACTGGCCGAAGAATCGTATCGATGAACGACCCCGAAATCTAGCGAGAGTAAACTTAGCTCCACCGGCCGATGAGGGGGACGTCGTCCTCGACGTAGAGATGGGCGACAAAAGGAGTTTCGATGCCCTCGGCCTTCGCGGCTTGGTACACCTTCATCGCGTCATCGTCCGCCATGATCAACCGGTCACCCTCGATCGACACCCACTTATTCATATACGCCGCTCGGTTCTCGCGAATCCACCGCATTTCGCGCGCACGATCGTCGTCTGTATCGTTACAAGATGCCGCCGTCCGCACCCTCATCTCACATACCCAAGCGACCCCAGAAATTCCAGCATCCGCGTGGTCGTCTTTGCGTAGTAGTCGCCTTCCCGTCCGTGGTTGAAAAACCCATGCTCCTGCCCGTCGTAGCCTTCCAGAATACACTTCGCTCCCAATCCCGCCGCCTTCTTCTGATACGCCTCCGCCGTCTTGTACGGCACCGTCGTATCGGCCTTGCCGTGAAAGATAATCGTCGGCGGCGCGGATTTCGTCACATGGTCGATCGGCGAAACGGCGCGCGCGTCGCCGCCCAACCGCTCCACCCCGCCCGGCGTTTGGGACGTCAGCACCAGCGCCGGATTAAACAGCAGCAGCGCGTTCGGCTTTGAGCTCACCTTCATATGATCGCCATCTTCGAACCCCGGCAGCACCGCCGTCGCCGCCGCCAAATGCCCGCCCGCCGATCCGCCGCCCGCCGCAATCCGTTTCGGGTCGATGTTCAACCGCTTCGCATTCGCGCGTGTCCATCGAATCGCCGCCTTCGCATCGGCGATACACGCCGGCACCGCCACGTTGTGCCGCGACTTCACCCGATAGTCCGCCAACAACACCGTCATGCCCTTCGACGCCAATAGCTCGGCGTGCTTCTGAAACTGGCTCGGCGAGCCGTTGGTCCATCCGCCGCCGAAGAAGAAAACCGCCGCCGGCCGCGCGGCGCCTTGCCCGCGTCCGATGATCCAGAGATTCAACTCGACATCGCCAACTTTGCGATAAAACTCCTTTTCGAAGCCCGGCAAATCGGGCGGGTAGTTCCGGTTCTGTCCAAGTAGGGGCAACGTTCCAAGCAACGCGCGGCGTGTCATCTGCATGTTCAAGATGGTATCGCAGCGGATAGAATGGGGAACGTGTTTCGCACCGTCCTTCTCTTCACCGGCCTCGTTCTATATGCCCAGCCACGCAATGCCGACTGGGCTCACTACCTCGGCGACAAGGCTACCGCCCACTACTCGCCGCTCGATCAAATCAACAAGTCGAACGTCGCCAAACTGCGCCAATCCTGGGTTTTCGATACAGGCGACAAAGGCGAGTTTCAATCCAACGGCCTCGTCATCGGCGGTGTGCTTTACACCGCCTCGCCGAACCGCAAAGTGTTCGGCATCGACGCCGCTACCGGCAAGCAGAAGTGGGTCTTCGATCCCGCCGCGCATCAGTCCGGCGCCATCGGCCGCCGTCAGCGCGGCGTCGTCTATTGGTCGGCGGGCAACGACCGCCGCATCTTCACCGGTGCCGGAACCTACCTCTACGCGCTCGATGCCGCCACCGGCCAACTGATCCCATCGTTCGGCGTCAACGGCCGCGTCCACTTAGGCGAAGGCGTCGCCGAGCCCGCGCCTGTTGTGCAAATCAACACCCCCGGCGTGATCTTCAAGGACATGTACATCGTCGGCGGATCGACCAACGGGCCCGGCACGATCCGCGCCTACGATGTCCGCAACGGCAAGCTCCGCTGGCTGTTTCATCTCATACCGCGCCCCGGCCAAGTGGGTTACGAAACATGGCCTCCCGAGGCGTACAAGACCGCCGGCGGCGCGTCGAACTGGTCCGGGCTGTCGCTCGATGAAAAGCGCGGAATCGTTTATGTGCCGACCGAAACCGCGCTGCCCGATTTCTGGGGCGGCGACCGCGTCGGCGCGAACCTTTTCGCGAACTCTTTAGTTGCTCTCGACGCCAATACCGGCAAG
This sequence comes from Acidobacteriota bacterium, assembly GCA_016871135.1. Lineage (GTDB taxonomy): Bacteria > Acidobacteriota > Terriglobia > Bryobacterales > Bryobacteraceae. Next base: position 2,095 of record VFZQ01000177.1, read on the forward strand.
CGCCTCTGGCATCACCAACTCGTTCACCACGACCTGCTCGACAAAGACCTCCCCACGCCTCCCGTATTGCTCACCGTGACCCGCAAAGGGAAGAAAGTCGACGCCGTCGCGCAAGGCACCAAGAACGGCTTGTTGTTCGTATTCGATCGCGCTACCGGCCAACCGCTATGGGACATCGCCGAGCGCCCCATCCCGCCCTCCGAACTTCCCGGCGAGCCCGGCTGGCCGACCCAACCCGTTCCTCTCAAGCCCGCGCCGCTCACTCGCCAAACGCTCACCGAGGCCGACGCGTCCAACATCTCTCCCGCCGCCCATGCCGCTTCGTTGTTGCGGCTGAAGCGATCGGGCTCACAAGGCGCCTACCCCGCGCCGAGTCTGCGCGAGCGCATCATCATGCCTGGCTTCGATGGCGGCATGGAATGGGGCGGCGCCGCCGTCGACCCCGACGGTATCTACTACGCCAACGTCAATGAAATCCCCTGGATCTATCAGATGATCCCGGCCTCCGATCCCTCCGGCAAGCCGATCACCACAGGCGAGCGAATGTATAAGACCCACTGCGCCGCCTGCCACGGTTTCGATCGCAAAGGCGACGGGCCCTCCGGCTTCCCGGATATTTCGAATTTGAAGGACCGCGTCTCGGCGACGCAAATCGTCAACGGCGGCATCGGCCGCATGCCGGCGTTCGGCACTCTGCCGGAGAACCAGCGCAAGGCCCTGCTTGATCACCTGTTCGGGGAAGAGAAGCCCTCCGCCGCCACCGAGGTCAAAGGCCCTCCCTACCTGTTCGGCGGCTTTCGCCGCTGGTTCGATGCCGAAGGATACCCGGCCATCAAACCGCCATGGGGCACGCTCAACGCCGTAGATCTGAACACCGGTGAACTGAAGTGGAAGGTCCCGCTTGGTGAGTACCCCGAACTGACCAAGCGCGGCATTCCTCCAACGGGCACCGAAAACTACGGCGGCCCCGTCGTCACCAAAGGCGGACTTCTCTTCATCGGCGCAAGCGCGGACGAGACAATCCGCGCTTTCGACAAGGACACAGGTAAAATTCTCTGGCAGGCGAAGCTTCCGTTCAGCGGCAACGCCACGCCGAGCGTCTACATGATTGACGGCAAGCAGTACGTCGTCATCTCCGCCGGCGGCGGCAAGACCAATCGCCCGGCCGGCGGACACATCGTCGCCTTCGCGCTCCCGGACTAACGTATGTTGCGTTTTCTGAACGGTATCGGCTTCGTCGTCCTGCTGATTGTGATCACGCAGGACTATCAGATCTTTGCCGAACGGATGCTCCAATTGTTCGGCGTCCGCCGCACGTACATCGAAGCGCCGCCCGGCGCAGCCGAAGACTTTTTCGTGGCCGCATCCGACGGAGAGCAAATATCGGTTCGTCGTTGGAAAGCGGCGGCCCGGCCGTCGACCCATCTGCGCGTGGCGGTGTTGCACCACGGCAATCAGGGTACGATGGACGGCTACCGAACGATTCCGCAGTGGCTCGCCGGTTTAGGGATCACTTCCTATGTCTACGACTACCGGGGCTACGGACGCAGCTCTGGTGCGCCCAGCGAACGCGGAATTTACAAGGACGCTGAAGCCGTCTGGGCCGAAGCCGTCCGGCGCGATGGCGCTTCCCCCGACCGTGCGCTCAGCTTCGCTCACTCACTCGGAGGCGGGCCCGCGAGTTACCTGGCCGCGCGATACAACTTCGGCGCGTTGCTGCTCACCGGGACATACACCACGGTTCCCGAACAGGCTCGCACGCATCCTCTGTTCGGTTGGCTGGCCTCGTTTGTGCGAACCGAGTTCCCATCGCGGCAGTATGTAGCGTCCTTGGGCCCGACGTGTTTGATCGTGTTGCACGGCGGCAAAGATAACTCCATGCCGCGCTGGATGTCCGATCAGTTGATCGCGGCCTATCGCGGGCGCGGCGGCGCATTCTTCGCCGCCGATCCCGACGCGACCCACGACAGCATCGTCGGATCGACACCGCAACTCGCCGGACCTTTGCTTGGCAAGTGCCCCGGTCTTAGAAATTAATCCTCGCGCCGACGACGATGATCCGGTTTCCGCCGGCCGAGGTGATCCGGCCGAAGTTCTGCGAGTTGATATCGGTGTTCGGATCGCCCCACTGCGGAGAGTTGGTAATGTCGATGGCATCGGCGCGAAGTTCCAGTTGAGCGCGCTCGTGCAGCTTAAAGAACTTCTGCACATTGACGTCGAAGCGGAACGATCCGGGCCCTTGCAGGAAAAACGGCTGCATCGTGCCGAGTTGTCCCGCGGTCGGATTGACGAACAGTAGCCGCCCGGACGGATCGGCCACCGCGAGCAACGAACTCCGCTCTCGTACGCCGCTCACGTTCGTCAGCGCGGCGACCGATGGGTCGCGTTGATTCGTGAACCCATCGAAGTAAACCACGCCGTTGGGTTTGACGACGGCCTGCCCGAGGTTCGAAGGAATCGGCGCGACGTTGGTCGGTGTGTTGCCGCCGAAAGTATTGAGCGAACTGCGGCCGGAAGTCAGATTGATCGGCTGGCCGCTGAAGAGGTTGAAGATGAAGCTGAAGCGCAGATCCTTGAACCGCGGGATCTTCGGATCCCAAGTGCCGCTCGATCGCCAGACCTGGCGATAGTCGAAGCTCAAGCGGCGCTTGTCGAGCGACATGTTGCGCACGCTCCGATAGCTGTCGATCATCTCCTCGCCGGAGCCTTCCTCTTCGCCGAGCACCTTCGAATACGTGTAGTTCGCCTGTAGTCCAAAGCCGCGGCGGAAGCGGCGAGCGACCTCGATTTGCAGCGAATGGTAGGTCGAGTTGGCGAAGTTGCCGGTGAGCCGGGCGGAGTCGAACTGCGGATTCACGACGATGAAGTTCTCGGGCAGCCCGGCGCGGCGAAGAAGTCCGCCGTTAATTCCCGTGAAGGCGTTGGTATTGTTGAGGTAGTCGGCGAAGGTGGCGACATTGTGAAGCGCGAGGTTGCCCTGCGTCGTGTTGATGCGCCGAACCGCTTCCGATCCGGTAAGCGTAGTCCCGTTGACGAGTCCGACGCCCGGGATATTCAGACCGCCAAAGATGCGATCGAGTAAGGGCGAATTGCCGCCCGCCTGCGTTGTGAGAAATGCGTCGAGGATCCCGTTCTCGAAGATGTTCTGTTCGTTCACGTCGGTGCCGCGCACCAGGCGCGTTCCTTTGTTGCCGACGTAGCGCACCGTGGCCAACAGCCGCGCGGGGAGTTCCCGTTGCAGCGAAGCGTTCCAGTTCTGAACGTAGGGATTGCGGAGGTCGTCCTGGAAGACGCGGACGATCTGAAGCCGGTCGGTGAGCGGGACCGTATCGAGCGGTTTGCCACCGGGGGTGAGCGGAAGCTGGGCGTTGGCCACTTGCAGAATATTCGGCGAGGTAAAGGTCACGCGCTCGCGAAGACCCGGCTGATCGCCGCTGACCGCATCAACGACTCGCAGCGAGTTGCGTTCGTAGCTGATCATGTACCCGGCACGGAACACGGTGTCGCGCTTGAGGCCGGGGATGTGCCAGCTGAGTCCAACAGCCGGTGCGAAGTTGTTGCGGTCTTGAGCATGGATGTGGCGGCCGGGATTCTGCGAGTTCGGGCCGACGGTTTCCACGCGGGTCAACGAACCGTTGAGCCGGCCGGGCTGGTACATATCGGCGTAGCTGGATCCGCTGAGGCCGAAAAGCGCGGCCTGCCCGCCAACCAGGGACGCCGTGCGGCCGTTCTTGTCATAGGGCACGCCGTAGTAGTCCCAGCGGCCGCCGAGGTTGAGCGTCAAGCGGCGCGCGATCTTCCAATCGTCTTTGAAGAATACGCCGTACTCTCTCCGTTTCCAGGTGCGTTGCTTGACGTCGCCCGGCAGGTACTCGGGGTTCGGGCCGCCCGGTGAATTGAACGCCTGTCGCATGGAAGACATGGTGCCGGTGAGTTCGTTGAGGATGTTCGTAGCCAAACCGAAGTTCTGCCCGATGCCGGGCACGTTGTTGAGGTTCGCGACCGGGACGTTGCCGGTGCCGATAACGCCTCGCGGCATCACGTCGGTGGAGTTGAATCCGTTCGACGAAGAGAACCGAACGTCGACGCCGCCCTTGAAGGCGTGTTTGCCGCGCATCCAGCTGATGTTATCGGCGAACTGGTAGAGCGGCGATATGCGCCCGACCGGATTATCGGCGATGTTGAGCGGATCGGCAATACTTGCGAAGTCGAGCAGATAAGGGTTGTTGTTGGCGCGGGGCAAGGCCTGAATGGCGTCGCCGACTTCCCAGCCGGTGAAGAAGCGCAGCCACGGGCGAAGCACCCCGGCGCGGAATTCGTTCAGTACGGTCGGCTTCACGGTTGAAGTGAGGTTAAACGTCCAGAGCCTGTCACGATATTGGGTCTGTCCTCCTGGCGAGTCAGGGAACGGCTGCTCACTGAAGAGGTTCCGATTGGCCTGGTTTTCGTTCACGTAACCGAGCGACGCGCGGTGGGTGGTGCGGAAGTTGTGATCGATCTTGAGGTTCCATTGGTCGCGGTTCTGCTGGCTCGGACGGCTCCAGGTGTAGCCCGCGGTGTTCAGGCCGTCGCCCCGGCGGAAGTTGTTCGGCAGCGGCATGAGGTTCAGCATGCGGGTTATCGTTCCGGTGGGATCGAGGCGGGCGCGCTGGGGGTCGACGCCGAAGAGGCTGATGGTCTGCAGATCGCCTGTGGCGGTCGAGGGCCGGACCGGCGCCCCAGTCAGGTCAACCGTGGGCCGGAGACCTTCTGTGTTTGCATTGAACGCACCGGGGAAGTAGCGGAACAGTCCCTGGCGGGCGGTGGCTGTATAGACCGTATTGGAGACAGCGGTCTTTTCACGAATCCTTTGGGAATCAAGGAGAAAGAAGAAAAAGGTCTGGTTTTTCTTGATCGGTCCGCCGATGCGCGCGCCGTACTGATTCCGGATCAGGACGTTGCGGGGAGAGAGCATTTCGTTGGTCTTCGGATCGAGTCCCCGCTGGTTGTTGAACCAGGTGTTGGCGTTGAGGACGGTGTTGCGGTGGAATTCGAAAAGGCTGCCTTTGAAGCTGTTGGTGCCGGAGCGGGTGATCATCTGAATCTGGCCCGAGCCGCGGCCGTACTCGGCGTCGGCGGGAGAGGTGACGACACGGAACTCCTCGACCTTGTCCACGGTGGTGACGATGGGGGACGAGATGCCCTGGTTGAGGCGCTGGTCCTGGGCATTAATGCCGTCGATCGTGATGTTGAGCGACCCGATGCGGCCGCCCGCGATATTGTCGCCGACCAACCCTGCTTGGGTGTAGATCAGATCGAGGGCATTGCGGCCGGGGACGGGAAGACTGAGGACTTGCTGCCCGCTCAGCACGCCGCCGGCCGAGACGGAAGAGGCGGCCATCAGCGGTTCGGCCGCGGCCTGCACTTCGACGGTTTCGGCAGTGGAGGCGATCGTGAGTTTGATGTTGACGTCGAGGCGCGCGCCGACCTGGAGTTCGAGGTTTTCCATGGCGGAGGGGCGGAAGCCGGGGTGATCGACGGCGATGTTGTAGACGCTGGGCTGGAGCGCGGCGAAGATAAAGACGCCGGCGGCGTTGGCGGTGGTCTGGGATTCAACACCCGTGCGGGTGTTACGGGCTTTGACGGTAGCGCCGGGAACGGTGGCGCCGGAGGGGTCGGTGACCGAGCCAGTCAGAACGGCGTCGGTACCTTGAGAGAACGCGGCGGCGGACAGAAGCAAGGCAAGCAGGAGACCCATAACTCCAGCGTAGCGCGCTCGCCGCCCAAAAAAAATGAGCCGGAAGTCGGCTTCCGGCTCGCCATCGGAGTAATTTGGAACCGCGAGATCAAGGAGGTTGCCCTTCAATGTCCCTCGGATGATTTGAGAATATCTCTGCCTGTAAGACGCCGCTAGCAGCTAATTGGTTCTAAGTGTTGCAGTACTGCTATAGGACCGGAGTCCCGAAGTTTCTGTGGAATCAACAGCTTACGCGCGTGTAACTTTTTCGGCGGCTCAAAAAGTTTGTCTTACAGCGGCGAGGTCGATGCGATTTGCGGTTTGCAGCGAATCGTATCGTTCGGGGTGGCAGGTCAGGATGAGGATTTGCAACTGCCCGGCCGCTTCTTCGATCAGCTCGATGACGGCTTGGACGCGGGCGGGGTCGGTCGATAAAAACGCATCGTCGAAGACAGCGAGGTGGCGTTCGTCCTTCGCGAGTTCCTTGGCGAGAGCGAGGCGGGTTGCGAAGGCCACCTGCTCGGCTTCGCCGCCGGAGAGGTGGTCGACCGGCACGTGGGCGGCGGTTGGCCGCCAGGTTTCATCGACGGCAAGCGCGGCGGCGCTTGGGCCGGCGATGCGCCGCCAGATCTCGGTAGCCTGTGTGGCGATCTGCGCGGGCAGGCTGGCGGCGAGTTCGGATTCGGCTTTTTCGATCGAGCGTTTGAGCAGGTCAAGAGCCTTGGCGCGGCGGTTTTGGCGGGTGAGGGCGTCGTCGAGCGAGGCGAGCGATTCTTCCTTGTCGACGAGTTGGGAGTAGAGGCTGCGTTGTGTGGTGGCTTTCAGTTCTCCTTCCAGGCCGGCAGTTTCGGTGCGGGTCTTGGTGAGCTTCGCGTCGTTCACTCGAAACGCCTCGGCGGCTGCCAGGCGGGCGGGTTCGGGGTCGCCGCCGGCGGCGTTGAGTTCGCGCTCCGCATTTTCGCGCTGGGCTTTAGCGGCGGTGAATGCGAGGGCGGCGTCGCTTTGTTGCCGGGTCAGA
>VFZQ01000178.1 GCA_016871135.1 Acidobacteriota bacterium
TCCGCAAGATGCGGCGGAGGAAGCGCCTTATTCCTTCGTTCTGGAAACAGGCTTCTCTTTGGCCGGAGTGACGCTATATTATGCGGGACTCAATAGGAGGATCGAGTGACAAGTTTCAAGAGCCTTGTACTACTTGGAATGGCGGCGGCCACTTTGCAGATGAACGCGTTTGGGCAGAGCAGCGGAATCGTGGTTCTGGGCGGCGACGATCTTAACGATCACGGATCGCGGAATGGTTCCGGCCAAAACGTGACGGGTTGGCTTTACATGGAGAATGTGCTCCGCAGCATGGCGCCGCAAATCCGGCGAACCGGACCGTTTACGGTTGACATCGCCGTGTTGGGGTCGTCCTCGCAACCAATCACCCAATCCGGAGGCGGCGCTGCGATCGCGTCGGCTGCACTTAACGCCGGCATGACAGTCGCCTTTTTCAATGGTTCGACGGAAATCTCCACTTTCTTCGCGAGCTTAGCCAACGGCAGCGTAAATCCGAAAATTATCCATCTGCCTGGGAACGGGGTCGGCAACGGTCTGGACGCCTCCGAGGAGGCGGTACTGGCTTCGAACACATTGGCGATCAATGGTTTTGTCGCCAGCGGCGGCGGACTCTTTTCCCATTGGGGCCAATACACGTGGCTGACCGCGCTTCTCCCAGGTATTACGCTCGACGGCGCTTGCAACAGCAGCACACTCACGTTTACCGCCGCCGGAACAACCTTCCTTCCGAGCCTGACTGTGGCGGACATCCGCTCCGGCCCGTGCCACGGTAATTTCCGCGGAAACCTGGGCGCGTTGCAGATCCTCGTGCAAGATGGCAGCGGCAACGCGGTCGTTATCGGGGGCGTACCGGCCGGCGGAGGCGGTATTACGCCCGGCCCCGGCGGCTCCCACTCCATTCCCTGTTTCTCGGGTCCGATCACGACCGACCAGCCCGTGCACTTCCAGTTCACCTCCGCGTTGACGGCACCGGTCCATTTCACGATGACGCCGGGCAACATCGGCAACGGTCTGACGTTGAGCTCGTCCGGTCTGCTCAGCGGCATTCCGCGCGCGGCCGGTTCCTACCCCTACACGATCGCCGCGGGCGGCGCCGGTGGCGCCACCGATCACGTGCAATGCATCTTGCAGGTCAATCCTCCGGCTCCCCCGGCAGCGACGCTCACCATCACTTCGGCGTGCCCGCTTCCGACCGGCGTTGTTGGCTCAAGCTACAGCCAGACGCTTTCGACCAGTGGCGGGACGGCACCGATCACGCTTTCGATTTCGACGGGATCGCTTCCGGCCGGGTTGACCCTGACCGCCGGAGTCATCTCCGGCACGCCAACCGGCGCTGGGACTTCGAACTTCACGTTACTCGCAACCGACAGCGCCAATCCGGCGCAGACGGCCACGCGTAGCTGCTCCATCGCGGTTTCGGCCACGCCGATTCAGCCCACCATCACCTCTGCTTGCCCGGTCAGCCCCGGCACGGTCAACGTTCCCTATCACGCCGCGCTGACGGCCACGGGCGATCTCCCGATCACCTGGTCGCTGGCGGCTGGCTCATTGCCGACCGGTGTTGTTCTTCACTCGAACGGTTCGATCTCGGGCATTCCGCACCACGGCGGGACGTTTAACTACACGCTGCGCGCTTCGAATGCCGCCGGTTCGACCACTCAGGCTTGCACCCTGGTGATCAACGATCCGAACGCGCCGCCTCCGCCACCGCCTCCGACGCTTACGATTTCGACGGCCTGCCCGTTGAACTCTGGCGTGGTTGGCTCGTCGTTCTCGCAGTCGCTCGGCACTACGGGCGGAACGGGCGCGGTCACGTTCTCGATTAGCTCCGGCGCGCTTCCGGCCGGCCTTACGCTGACGGGAAACACGATCAGCGGTACACCGACGGGCGCTGGCACGGCGAATTTCACGATCCAGGCCGTCGACTCCGGTGCGCCGGCGCAAACGGCAACCAAGTCCTGCTCAGTGACCATTAACGCAGCGCCCACGGCTCCGGTGATCACGACCGCATGCCCGTTGACGCAAGGCGTCGTCGGTCAGGCTTATCACCTGAACCTTGCCGCTACGGGTAGCTCGCCGATAACCTGGTCGATCACCACCGGCACGCTTCCGGTCGGCATGGCGCTGTTCAGCTCTGGTCTTTTGACTGGCGTTCCGCATCACGAAGGCACCTATAACTTCACCATTCGAGCCACCAACTCGGTCACTTCGGTGACACAGGCCTGCTCGCTCGTGATCCTGCTGCATGCCCCCCCCGCCGCCGCCCCCGGGCCCCGCGATCACGGCTTGTCCGTCGTCTTCGGCCGTTATCGGGACGTCCTACAGCCAGACGCTTACGACCACAGGCAGAACGCCGATTACGTTGTCGATCCAGTCCGGCTCGCTACCGGCCGGTTTGACGCTTACTGGTAACACGATTAGCGGCACGCCTTCGGGTGCCGCCGGTACGTCGAACTTCACGCTGCTCGCCACCGACAGCGGTAATCCGGTCCAAACCGGCACGCGTTCGTGCTCGATTACGGTCAGCAACGCTCCGCCGCCTCCGGTTGGCCCGACGATTACCACGGCCTGCCCCTTGCCCAGCGGCGTTGTGGGCACCCCGGTTCATATTAACTTGACCGCCACCGGCGACTCTCCGATCTCCTGGTCGATCACCAACGGCACTCTGCCGGTGGGAGTGACACTCGCCTCAAACGGTACGCTTAGCGGCGTTCCGCACCACGACGGCACGTTCCAGTTCACGCTCCGCGCGGCCAACAACACCGGCAGCGCGCTGCTGACCTGCACCTGGGCGATCGGCCTGCACTCGGTTCCGCCCCCGGCTGGATCGCCGACGTCTCCGACGATCACCACCGGCTGCCCGCTGCCGCAAGGTACGGTTGGCTCGTCCTACTCGCAGTCGTTCTCGACGACGGGTGGCACGCCGCCGTTCACCTACGCCATTACGGCGGGTGCGATTCCGGCCGGCTTGACGCTCTCTTCGAGCGGCACGCTTTCCGGTACGCCGACCACGCAAGGCACGGCAAACTTCACCGTCACAGTCACTGACACGAGCGGACCGGCGCGAACCGGCACGCTGGCTTGCTCGGTGGTCATCAACGCGGCTCCGGTGATTCCGCCGGCAGCGGTTGCTCCGACGATCACCACGGCTTGCCCGCTACCGGACGGCGTGGTCGGCTCGCCGTATAGCTTGACGCTGGCCTCGACGGGCGGCGCGACGCCGTACACCTACTCGATGGCCGCCGGCTCGTTACCGACTCCGCTAACGCTTTCCTCTGGCGGCGTCATCAGCGGCTCTCCGAACCATCACGGCAGCTACCACTTCACGTTCCGCGTCACTGGTAACGACGGCGCTTCGTCGCTCAAGAGCTGTACCATGACCGTCCTGCAACATGCCCCAGGCGGCGGTGCGCAAACCTCGCGCGGCGCGATCCGCTACGGCCTCGAAGACTCCAAGGGCGTTGTTCCGATGACCTTCGAGTTGGAAGAAGCGCTGCCGTTCGATGTGACTGGCCGCGTGTTCATGGTCACCCGCCGCACTGTTGGTGAAGAGTCCGACTTGGTCGGGTTCAACACCGGCGGCCGCGAAGCGGATTTCACCATCAAGGCCGGCGAGACGAAGGCCCAGTTCATCATTCACAACTTTGGCGCCCAAGTGGGCGACCGTGGAGCCGAAATGGTTCTGATGGTTGTCCTCGAAGGCGGTGACAAAAAGATCGTGATCGACCTGAGCGGAACCGAACGCGTTCCGACTCGCGCCGATCAGTAACAGAAACCAAACGCAGAACGGCCCGGCTTCCGAAGAAGCCGGGCCGTTCTGCCTTTAGGCCCGATTGATCAAGCTGGCAACGTAGCCGCCGCCAAATCCGTTGTCGATGTTGACGACGGTGACATTCGACGCGCAGCTATTCAACATGCCTAACAATGCCGCTAGTCCGTTAAAGCTGGCGCCATACCCAATGCTGGTCGGCACGGCGATTACAGGCACACTGACCAGTCCACCCACAGCGCTCGGCAGCGCGCCTTCCATCCCCGCGCAAACGACAATGACCTTCGCCTGCGACAGGCGCTCGCGGTTGTTCATCAAGCGATGAATGCCGGCGACGCCGATGTCGTAGATCGACTCAACTTCGTTGCCCATGACCTCCGCGGTAACGCGCGCCTCCTCGGCGACGGGAATATCGGACGTGCCCGCGCAGACGATGGCGATCTTACCGCGCCCACGCAATGTCCGGTCGCGCCACAGCCGCATGGCGCCTGAAAGCGGAAAATACTCGATCTCGGGGATCGCCTCCAGCACCGCGGCGGCCGCGTCTTTTGGCGTGCGCGTGATCAGTAGGTTTTCGGAGCGCTCGCGCAGTCGAAGAGCGATTTCCTTGACGTGATCGGGCGACTTGCCCAATCCAAAAATGACTTCCGGCATGCCCTGCCGCAGCGCGCGGTGGTGATCGACCTTGGCGAAGCCGAGGTCTTCAAACGGCATGTGTTTCAGCCGGTCCATCGCGCCGTCGACATCCACCGCCCCCGCGCGTACTTGTTCCAATAGTTCTTTGATTTTTGCCGCGTCCATGTTCTTAGAAGTCCAGCCGGTCCCCGATCTTCAGATTGTGCTTCGCCGCAAATCCGGCGTTTACTTCGAGCATGAACTGCGATCTCGCCGTTCCATAGCTCGGGCATTGGCTCGCTTTTTCGGCTTTGCAGGGCGGTGCATTGGCCACGATCTCGGCGATGTGGAGGTTCTGGTCGATGTAGATGATATCGAGGGGGATGCGCAAGTTATACATCCATGACTTGTGCACGCCGGCCGTTTTGTTGATGAAGAGCATGCCTCGGTCGGCCGCGAGCGAGTCACGGAACATCATGCCGCGGGCCATGTCGAACGGTTTGTAAAGCACCTCGGCGCGAATCTTCGTTCCATTAGGGAACTTGACCTCGCGGGTTGTGAGGTCCTCCATGGTCGCCGCTTGCTCTTCCTTCGCGCAACCGGCCAGCAGCAGAAAGACAGCCCCGGCCAGAAATGTTTGAATCCGCATTCGATAAAATGGTAACGCAAGATGTTTTTCCAGCGCCTGCAAATGACGCTCGACATGATCAAGTTCGAGCACTCGATCTTCGCCCTTCCGTTTGCGATGACCGGCGCGATGCTCGCTTGGCGCAACGCAGGCTTCCCCGTGGAGGGCTTCGGCTGGAAGCTCTGCTGGATCGTCGTGGCGATGGTTGGCGCGCGTTCGGCGGGCATGGCGTTCAACCGTATCCTTGACGCCGACATCGACGGCCGCAATCCGCGGACGAAGATGCGGCACATCCCCGCCGGGCTGCTGTCGGCTGGTTTCGCCTGGGGCTTCTTGATCGGCATGAGCGCGCTGTTTTTCCTTGCCGCGGGAATGCTCGGCGATTTGTGTTTGAAGCTGTCTCCCGTGGCGCTCGGTATTGTACTGGCCTATAGCTACACGAAGCGGTTTACCTCGTGGTCGCATTTGGTACTCGGCTTCGCGCTTGGCATCGCGCCCGCGGCGGCATGGATCGCGGTGACCGGATCGCTCGACCCGCGTATTTTGTGGCTCACGGCGGCGGTGACCTTCTGGACCGCGGGCTTCGACATTATCTACTCCTGTCAGGACTTCGCCTTCGACAACGAAGCGGGCCTGCATTCGATTCCGAAACGGATGGGCATAGCGGCAGCGTTACGCCTATCGCGCGTGCTGCATCTGGCGATGCTTGTCTGCCTGGTAATGCTACTGCAGTCGTTCGCAGTGGGGACGATCGGCGCGGTCGGTATTGCAATGGTTGCCGGGCTGCTTGTTTATGAGCATTCCATCGTCGGCCCGAACGACTTGAGCCGCGTCAACGCCGCGTTCTTCGCGGTCAACGGATACGTCAGCGTGTTATTCTTCGTGTTTTGGGCCGCCGATGTCTGGTTCGGCCGCTCTGGAGTTTGAACTTGGCCATTACCCCGCAATTTGAAGACGCCCGGCTGTTGCCCATCCGAGACAAAGTGTTGAACGGCGCGCGGCTTTCGTTTGAGGAAGGTGTCACGCTGTTTCGCACGAGCGATATCCTCGGCGTCGGCTGGCTGGCGAATGTCGTGCGCGAGCGTCTGCACGGCGATACGACGTTCTTCAATGTGAACCGGCACATCAACCCGACCGACGTTTGTACCGCCTCTTGCCGCCTTTGCGCGTTCGGGAAAAAGGCCAAGGATCCGCGGGGCTACACGATGTCGCTCGATCAAGTGTGGGAAGTAGCGGGACATGGTTACAGCGAAGCCGTGAGCGAGTTTCATATTGTCGGCGGGCTGCATCCGGAGCTGACACTCGATTGGTATTGTGAGATGCTGCGCGGCCTGAAAGCGCGCTATCCGCAGGTGCACCTCAAGGCGTTTACCATGGTCGAGATCGCCTACCTCGCCAAGCGAGCCAAAATGTCTATCCGCGACGTGCTGATCAAACTCCGCGACGCGGGTATGGACTCGCAGCCTGGCGGCGGCGCCGAAGTTTTCTCCGAGCGCGTTCGGCGCATCATCTGCGATCACAAGATCGACGGTAGCGAGTGGCTGGACGTGGCCAAGATTTCGCACGAGTTGGGTATCAAGACCAACTGTACGATGCTCTACGGACACATCGAAACGGAAGAGGATCGCGTCGATCATCTCGTCCGGCTGCGCGAAGTACAGGATCGGACCGGCGGCTTTCAAACCTACATCCCGCTGGCATTTCATCCCGACAACACTTCGCTCTCGCACATACCGAAAACCACTGGTTACGACGATCTGCGCAACATCGCCGTGGCGCGATTGATGCTCGATAATATTCCGCACATCAAGGCCTACTGGGTGATGATGAGCGAGGCCGTTGCGCAGATCGCGTTGCGCTTTGGCGCCGACGATCTGGACGGCACCGTTGTCGAAGAAAAGATCTACCACGAAGCCGGAGCGAAGACCTCCCAAGCCTTGCGGCGCGGCGAACTGCTGCGGTTGATTCGTGAAGCGGGCCGTGAACCGCAGGAGCGCGATACGCTCTATCGGCCGGTGCAGCGCACCGAAACGGCGTTTACGATTCTGGTCTAGCTGAAGATCGCGGCTTTCTGTGAGGACGATGCTGTATTGCGGGAGTTCGAGTTGCTCGACTTCGTGTAGGCCGTTGGCGCCTTAGAGGAGCAACTGCTGGGCTATGACGCCGATCCCCGTGCGCTCCCCGCGCAGCCTTCTTCGACGGGCATTGTCGTTTGTGTGGCCTACACCCGCGGATCGAGCCGCATCATCGACAGATTCAAACTAAACCACCGCTCATCCGGCGGGTTCTGCCAGATCGGTTCCGCGTCGATACGGATCTTATACTCCGACGCCTCCGGTACGTCGACTTCGAAAATGAAGAGGCCGACCCGGTCCAGCCGCAGTTGCCCGGCCATCGCGCCATTGACGGTTACCGAGACCCTCGGTGGGACGCCCTGCGCAAACAGCCTTTCGTGGGCGTGGCCCCGGATGCGGAGTTTCTGCGGCCCGCCGCGTACGTTGTGAAGTGTCGCTTCCGCGGACCGCGCGATCCATCGATACTTGTTGCCGAACACACCTTCCAACTCATGCCATCCCGCGCCAAGTTTCGACTCCTGCGGTCCCTGTGTGAAGTCGATGACATCCGCGCGATCGCCGGGATACAATTCCTTCTTATCCGCCGACCGCAGCAAATTGTAGACGCCGCCTTCGTTTGGCGCTTTGTACGAACACGCCGTGCAGCACAGCGCCTGCTCCCCGTCGAGCGTCAGCGCGCTCATGCAGTCCGGGCAGCGCAGCCGTTGCTCAAACGGCAAATCGACGGCGACGTCCGCGCGGCCCGGTTTGCGGCACACCGCCGCGATTGTCCCGCCGAGCAGCCGCGCGGCGACCCAATCCGAACCGTGCTTGTCGATGGCGCGCGCGAATTTTCGAACGACCGTCTCGCCCCAGCCGCGTTCGGCGACGAATATTTCGAGCTGGTGCTCGGGAAAGTGTTTGAGGATGAGCGCGTGCCAGTCACGCAACTCCATCTTGTGATTCTGGCGGATGCCGAAGTTCTCTTCCTGCGCCGCGCCGATGACGTCGCGCGCAATGAAGCCGAGCAGCCCCCACTGGTGCAGTTTTCGTTCCCAGGGCTTCATCGAATCCCAGTACGGCGCGCGGTACAAGCCGAGATTGAGAATGCGGCGCAGCGGCTCCTCGACAAAGATGAAGTGCCCGCCAGGCGCCAGAACGCGCTTGGCTTCGAGTACGACAGCTTCGATGTCCATGAACTGGCTGAGCATCTGGCACGCCATGACGCACCGGAGGGAGTTGTCGGGGATGGGCAGGTGCAGGGCGTCGGCGGCGATACGTACAGGCGCTTTCGCCAGGTTCCATTCGTCCATCAGCACGATGCCGTGGCGCAGCGAATCGGCCGATAAATCGCTCGCGAAGCCATCGGCGCCGAACTCGTTGGCGAGCATGTAGCTGGTATGGCCGGCGTTGGCGCCAATCTCCAGGAACGGCGTCATCTGGCCGATGAAGTCGAGATGATTCCGCAGCACCGCGCCGCGCCGGACATTCTCTTCGTGGTAATAGCGCAGCACGCGTTCCGGTTCGCCGAACGATGCGAAATTGTGAAATTCGACCTGTGCCCGCTTAACGGCCAGCGTTTGAGCTTGTTGATTCATTTCGAAAGAATTCGATCGAGAGCTAGCGCGCGCATGTCTTCGAGCAGGAAGTCCGGAGCGAGCGCTCCGAGTTGTGCCGCGCTCGACAGGCCTGTCGCTACCGCCACCGAGCGGATCCCGTTTGCCTATGCCGCCAGAATATCATTCTCGTGATC
>VFZQ01000179.1 GCA_016871135.1 Acidobacteriota bacterium
TGGCGGCTCACGTTTGGAGTTTCTCTGATGGACTCCCGGAAATGTCAAACTGCTACTGCCACCCCGGCACAGCCGGGGGGCCTCTTACGTTAGGCTAGAAAGCAGCCTTGCTTGTTTGGCGATCGTGTGTTTGAACAACGAAGGCCCACCAACTGCAAACCTACTCGGCCCCGTAATACTCTCGCGTGAAACGCGCAAAGGTATTCAGTCCGTCCGAGACCACCGGAAGTATTCGGCCATGACGCCGGTTGCCGCCGATGCCGAAACTTCTGAACCCGCCGGCGTGAGGTCGACCGACTCCCAGCCGGTTAACCATCTAGCGGAGGTCTAGTGCTAATCATTCGCAGGCGCCGCGGAGAGTCCATCATCATCGGAGAGGACGTCGAGATCGAGATTCTCGAGACGTCGCCAACCCAAGTGAAAATCGGCATTCGTGCGCCGAAAGACGTTACCGTTCTACGCTCGGAGATCCGCGATACCCGCGATGTGAACCGAAGCTCACCGCTACCGGCCGCCGGAGCGGAAAACTTGTCCCAACTGGTCGAGACGATACGCGACAGAGCGCTCGTCGCGGCCTCAACTACCCCCACCAAACCCGCTGTTCTATCCCCTGTTCCTCTGAAGTCAAATAATCCCTAATACTCGAAGTCGTATTCCCGATAAGCCCTGTATGGCAGCACAGTAGCCCTTGCGGGGTACTGGCGCCAGCCAGAGGGAATGGACTCCCGCCAAAACAAAACGGCTTCGCGCTGGTTCGCCCGGACGCGCCGTTCCAGTCATGAAGGAGTGAGAAATGTCTTTCCGCATCAACACAAATATTGCCTCGCTGCAGTCGCAGGAGTATCTGCGAGTGAATAGCGAACAGCAGGCGAAAACCATCGGACGAGTGACCTCCGGGTTGCGAATCCTCTCGAGCGGCGATGACGCCGCCGGCTTATCGATTGCCAACAGCTTTAGAAGCGACCAAGCGGTATTACGCCAGGGTATTCGGAACGCGAACGACGGTCTGAGTACGTTACAGACCATTGACGGCGGCATCAACAATATCAGCAAGCTGCTCGATCGCGCTCGCACGTTGGCGACACAGTCGGCGTCGGGAACGTTTATTGGAAGCCGCAGCGTGCTGAACTCGGAATTTGGCAGCGTGATCACTGAAATCGACCGGCAAGCGCAGGCGATCGGTCTCAATGCGGGTGGCGAGTTCGCCAAGACGCTTTCGGTGTTTATCGGCGGCGGCTAGGCATCGGGCGGAATCACATCGATTCAGAACGGGGCGTCGCAGGTCGACCTGAACAACTCCACTGTCGACGCCAAGAGTCTGGGCTTGAAAGGGTCGCAGGCGCAGGGTGTTCCATCAGTCGATATTGGTACGGGATCGCCCGGCACGACCGTCTCACAGATCGTCAATGATGCGACGAACATGGGATCGCTGGGCGCGGCGGGGTTCACCGATTTTTACTTCCGAGGACCCGGCTTTGGCGACTCATATCGCGTTAAGGTGGCGATAAATTTATCGACGGTCACGACGGTGGACAACCTGGTGACGGCGATCAATGACGCTATCCGGTCGGCCGGGACCGCGGTCAGCCCGTCGGCGACGGCCTTCAAGAACGCCAACATTACAGCGTCCGTCGTAACAGCAGCCGACGGCAAAAAGTCGCTGGCATTCTCATCGAGTTCGACGGCGTTCCAGGTAGAAGCCGGCGACCGCATGGCGAATGCGTTACTAGGCAACGTCACGTCAACCTCCAATCCGACGGGTAAAACGCTGACCAATACGGTCGCGGGGGGATCGTCAGCCGCGGCGGCAGCCACAACCTTCGGCGCCAGCGGAGCGGGTACGGTACAGGTCCGGTTTCAAGGAGCTGGGCTGCGGACGCCGGTCGATATCGCTTTGACGGTTGCCGCGGGCACGACAATCGACCAGGCGCTGACGAGTCTTACCTCACTGGTTGCGACGAACAGTTCTTTGCAGGCGGCGGGAATTACGGCGTCGACAGCGACGCCGGGTTCGCCTTTAGTCTTCACCTCGAATCGCGGTGAACGGTTTGAGGTCATGGCCGCCGGTGACCTGAATAACCGGCTCGGGCTGGGTAGCTTCCGCGCCTCCACCGGGGCAACCGGTACATTCGACTATTCGACGGTGACGGGTGCGAGCGGTACGTTCGCCGCCGCAGCGGAGACCTTGGAATTCAATATTGGCGGTGGAACGACGGTGTCGGTAGCGGTAACTCCGACCGCGGCGACGATCGCCGGGGCGACGACGGCATTGAACGCCACAATCGCCGCCAACGCTACGTTGGCCGCCGCCGGTCTGGTCGCGTCGCACGACGGCACAAACATTACGATCGCCAGTTCGAGCGGAACGAGATTCCGACTGGCGACGATTGGTGCGACCAACGTCTTTGGCTTCAACTCCGCCGGCGCCACCGGTGTTGCCGACACGGCGGAAACGCAAGCCGGCAACACGGACATCAATTTCTTCGCATCGACCGGAATCCAACAGTCCTCGCTGTTGCCGTTCACTGGGATCAGAAATGGCGGCGATGACCAGACGATTACCATAACGGCAACCGATGCGGCCGGCGTGGAGCATTCCGTGCCGATCATTCTTCGTAACGACACGACCCTGCGGAATGCCGGCACGGTCGACGAGGCCATCGCGGCGATCAACACCGCGCTTGAGCAGTCCAACGATTCGACCCTGCGGCAAATCGTCGCCGTTAAAGACAAGGCCTCGGCGGGCGGGGCCGAAGGGATCAAGTTCATCTCCACGCTGAAAGGGTTCAAAGTCGCCGTAGGCACTAACGCCGGTGGCACGGGCGTCGGCAACCAGGGCACGGTCGCGACATCGACAACGACCGGTACGGGATCGACGGTCGACATCAGTTCGCAAGCCGGCGCCGAAAACGCGGTGAATGCACTGGCCGACGCGGTGACGCGGCTCGGCGAGGCGCAAGCCGTTGTGGGTCGCGGACAAAATCAATTCGCCTTCGCGGTGAATTTGGCGTCGAGCCAGTTGACCAACATCGCAGCGGCCGAGTCCCGGATCCGAGATGCCGATCTTGCCGAGGAAGCTGCGAATCTGACGAAGGCGCAGATCTTGCTGCAAGCTGGAATCTCGGCCTTGTCGCAGGCCAACTCAGCGCCGCAACAGGTACTCTCGCTGCTTCAGAACTAACGCGCACGCCGCTAGGAGTATCTCTCCAACAATTTTGCCTTACCCCTCTGTTACTCTCCGATAGCTCCGATATGGGTCTTGAACGACCGGTAGGAAGCCACCAGCCAAGAAAAGGATTTCGAGGCGGCCGACCTGCCGGAACCGGATTCATCCGGGACTTAGTTTCAAGGAGAGAAACATGTCTTTTCGCATTAACACCAACGTCGCCTCGCTGCAGTCGCGCGAGTATTTGCGGCAAACATCGGAAGCTCAAAGCAAGACGATCGGGCGGGTCACATCGGGTGTGCGCATCCTGGCCAGCGGCGACGACGCCGCGGGTCTTTCGATCGCAAACACCCTTCGCAGCGACCAGGCTGTACTGTCGCAAGGTGTCCGAAACGCTAATGACGGTCTCAGCTCGCTGCAGACCATCGACGGCGGCATTAACAACATCAGCAAGCTGCTCGACCGTGCTCGTACGCTGGCCACCCAATCTTCATCGGGTACGTTTAACGGAAGCCGGACCGTGCTGAACAGCGAATTCCAGAGCGTGCTCTCGGAAATCGACCGTCAGGCACAATCGATCGGTTTGAACACAAGCGGAACTTTCGCCAAGTCCCTGTCGGTGTTCATCGGCGGCGGTCGAAGCTCGGGTGGCACGACAGCGATCACGAACGGCTCGGTAGGTGTGGACTTGTCCAACTCGACTGTCGATTCCAAGAGCCTCGGCTTGAAGGGCGTGCAGGCACAGGGCGTCGCGTCGATCGATATCGGGTCCGGCTCGGCTTCGACGAACGTTTCGGCTATTGTCGGCAACGCGACCAACGTCGGTTCGCTCGCTACCGCCGGATTCACGGACCTCTACTTCCGTGGTCCGGGATTTGGCGATGACAACCGCGTCAAGGTTTCTGTCAATCTGTCGGGCATCACCGATATTGACACGGCCGTCACCAACATCAATACGGCGATTGACTCGGCGGGCACCGGCGTTTCGACCGCGGCGACGGCGTTCAAAAATGCGGGTGTGCGCGCCGTGGCTGTCACGGATTCGTCCGGCAAGAAGTCGCTCGGGTTCACTTCGTCCGGAACGGCGTTCCAGGTTGAAGCGGGCGACCGGCTGTCGAACGCGTTATTGGGTAACGTGACGTCGACTTCCGACCCGACTGGCAAGACGCTTACCAACACGGTTACGGGCGGATCGGCAGCTGCGGCGGCAGCCACAACTTTCGGCGCCAGCGGCGCCGGCACGGTGACGGTTCGTTTCCAGGGCGCGGGCTTGGCGAGTCCGGTCGATATCTCACTGACGGTAGCCTCAGGCACGACCACCGCCACAGCGCTATCGAGTCTGACCTCGGCTATCGCGGCCAACAGCTCGCTGCAAGCGGCAGGTATTACGGCAACGACGGCGACGGGCGGTTCAGCGCTCGTGTTCACATCGAATCGTGGTGAGCGTTTCGAAGTACAGGCTTCCGGCGACCTCAACAACCGGCTCGGACTGGGCAGTTTCCGAAGTTCCAGCGGCGCGTCGGGCACGTTCGACTACAACGCCGTAACCGGCGCCAGTGGCACGTTTGCAGCTTCGGCCGAAACACTTGAGTTTTCCGTGGGAGGCGGTGCGGCCATTTCGCTCGCGGTGACGCCGACAGCAGCCAGTATCGGGGGCGCCACGACTGCCCTCAATGCGGCCTTCGCCGGCAATGCGACACTGGCGGCCGCCGGACTGGTGGCAACCAACGATGGCACCAACATTACGATCACCAGCTCCAACGGGTCCAAGTTCCGGCTCAACTCCGTCGGCGCGACTAACGTCTTCGGATTCAACTCGGCCACCGCTACTGGCGTCGCCGACGCGGCCGAAGCACAGGCCGGTGACACCGACATCAACTTCTTCGCGGCCGGTGGATCACAGCAAACATCGCTGCTGAGTTTTTCTGCGATCCGCGGCGGAGGCGACGATCAGACGATCACCGTCCTGGCCAACGACACCAACGGCGCGGAGCACTCGCTTGCCGTCGTCCTGCGCAACGACAGCACGGTTCGCAACGCGGGTACCGTCGACGAGGCCATCGACGCCATCAACACCGCCTTGCAGCAGTCCAACGACACGACGTTGCAAAAAATCGTCGCCGTCAAGGACAAAGCGAACGCTGCCGGCGCGGAAGGAATCCGATTCATCTCGACGCTTCAGAACTTCCGCGTTTCCGTCGGCACCAACGAAGGTGGCACCGGCGTAGGAAGCCAGGGCTCGGTTGTCACCGCTGCGACGACCGGCACGGGTTCGGCATCCGATATTACGACGCAAGCCGCCGCCGAAAGGGCTGTCAACGCCCTCGCCGACGCGGTCAACTCGCTCGGCAACGCACAAGCCGTCGTCGGCCGCGGCCAGAACCAGTTCACCTTCGCCGTAAATCTGGCTCAATCGCAGTTGACCAACCTCGCCGCCTCGGAGTCGCGAATTCGCGATGCCGATCTCGCCGAGGAAGCCGCCTCGCTGACAAAAGCCCAGATCCTGTTGCAGGCCGGTATCTCGGCCCTCGCTCAAGCGAACTCAGCGCCGCAACAGGTGCTCGCTCTACTCCGTGGTTAATCCGAGCCTGGACTAACCAACGATCGAAACCAACAACCCGGGGACTAGCTTCGCTTAGGCCCCGGGTTTTTCTTGTCTGCCGGCCGGACTAATCTGATCTCCAGGCCCCGCACCGGTGCGCCGATTGATCCTACAGATGGCAAAGGCGCCGCCAACATTCGATTTCGCTCAATCGCTACACAAGCGGGGGATGCTCGGGGACGCCGAGACGCAGTACTTGCGGCTTCTGGACGCCAATCCCGCGGATTCAAATTGTCTGCACTTTCTCGGGCTGCTGCACGCCGAGACGGGGCGGCCCGATACGGCTGCCCAACTGTTGCGGATGGCGATCGCTATCGAAGGTCCTCGTGCCTATTTGTGTCGAAATCTAGGGATTGTCCTTGAACGAGAGGGCGACACGGAATCCGCTCTGGCTTGTTACAGGCAGGCCCTTGCCGAAGACGAAGATGACCGTACACTTTGGGAGAAGTGCGCGGCGATTCACACTGCGCTCGGCCGGTACGGAGATTCTGCGTTCTGCTGGCAATGCGCGGTGGAACTCACCAAACCGGGCGATCGGCGCGAAGGGGCGCTACGGGCGCATTGGGCGGACGCGCTTGTCCTGCGAGGGCAGCGTGAAGAGGCGCTGGTCCAGTATGTTCGAGTCCTGGCGATCGACCCGCGAATCGTCGAGGCCACATATCATCGTGGTGTTGCGCTCATGCAGTTGGACAGGACCGCGGAGGCGTTAGAGGCGTTTCAAAACACGCTGGCGCGCGAGCCGAATCATGCTCGTGCAGCAAACAACATCGGCATACTGCTCCAATTGCGCAAACAGTATGCGGAAGCGATTGCCTCCTACCGGATGGCGGTTGCTTCCGACCCAAATTACTCGGCCGCGCTGTACAATCTCGGCACCGCGCTCCACGAGTCCGGTGAAGCGGCTGAGGCCGTAAACACGTTTCGCGCACTTCTGAAAATGGAGCCGAACAACGCCGCGGCGTGGACGAACCTCGGCAACGCCTGGTTGGCACATAACGAAGTCGCGGCCGCCAACGCGTGTTACCTGGAGACGCTCCGTCTGATGCCAAACGAGCCGGCGGCGGAATGGAACCGCGGGATCGCGGCGTTGCTTGCCGGCGATTTTTCGGATGGGTGGGCGGGTTACGAACGGCGGTTTGAGGTCAAGGGCGCGACTCCTCGCCGAGCATTTTCCCAGCCAGAATGGCGGGGGGAGCCGTTGGAGGGCAGGTCCTTGCTATTGCACGCCGAGCAGGGACTCGGAGATACGATTCAATTCGTCCGATATGCGCCGGAGTTCGCCAAACGCGGCGCCAAGGTAATCGTCGAATGCCAGTTCGGTCTGATCTCGCTGCTGCGCAGTTTGCCTGGAGTTTCCGAATGGATTGCCGCGCCGGCCTCCGAGCCTGGTAGATCGGGCCCACAGCCGGTCGATCACTTGCCGGCTACCGACTTTCAACTCCCGTTCTTGAGCGCGCCGCATGTCGCGCAGACTACGCTCGACTCGATTCCATCGGCGGAGGAATATTTGCATGCGCCTTCGGAAGCGGTGCAGCGATGGTCGGAGTGGCTGGGCCCGCGCCGGGAAGCGATCCGGGTGGGTCTGGTGTGGGCGGGCAACCCCAATCACAAGAACGACCGGAACCGGTCGATCCCCGTACCGCATTTGGAGGGGTTGAGGTCCGCCGTGGGTGTCGAGTGGGTCAATCTACAAAAGGGGCATGCGCCGCCCGAGTCGATGGCGATGCGCGATCCTGCAGCGGTGCTGGCCGATTTCGCCGATACGGCCGGGCTGATCGCCAATCTCGACCTCGTCGTAAGCGTCGACACCTCCGTAGCTCATTTGGCAGGCGCGCTTGGGAAACCGGTCTGGGTGCTACTTCCGTTTGCACCCGACTGGCGCTGGATGCTGTATCGCGAAGACTCACCTTGGTACCGTAGCGCCCGGTTGTTCCGGCAGCGCGCTCCCGGCGCATGGCCGGATCTGCTTCGGGAGGTCGCAGCCGAACTTTGGAGATTCAAACTATAGGCATAATAGAAGCTTGGCCAACGAACCGATTTTAATGAATGACTTTCGCCGCCAGTGGGCGGACACCCGAGCCGACGTGCTCCGGGCCGTTGAGACGGTAGGCGCGAGTGGCTGGTTCGTCCTCGGCAAGCAGGTGCTCGATTTTGAGGTACAGCTTGCGCGTTGCTGGGGGGCGACCGAGGCCATCGGTACTGCGAGCGGACTCGATGCGATCGAGATCGCGTTGAAGGCCTGCGGCGTCGAGCGAGGCGACAAGGTTCTGACAACTCCAATGTCGGCGTTTGCGACTACGATGGCGATCGTTCGGCTCGGAGCGATTCCGGTGTTCTGCGATACCGATTCAAACGGCCTCATCGACTTCCACGAAGCTAGCGATGCGCTTCGGACCTTTCCCGAGATCCGTTACTTCTTGCCGGTTCATCTTTATGGGATTCCTCTCGATACGAGGCGGCTGCGAGGGTTGATCGACGAGTTCGCGCTGACTTGCGTTGAAGACTGTGCCCAGTCGATTCTGGCCACACCGCTGATCGGGCGCGCCGCGGCAACAAGTTTCTATCCAACGAAGAACCTCGGCGCCCTGGGCGACGCCGGAGCCACGCTTACGAATGACGCCGAGCTGGCCGCACGAATACGGCGGCTCCGGGACTACGGTCAGTCCGCTAAGTATGTTCACGCTGAAATCGGTTGGAACAGCCGGCTCGATGAACTGCACGCGGCGATCCTGGGTGCAGCATTTCTTCCCCGGCTAGCTGGCTGGACCGAACGGAGGAGAACGATCGCCTCGCGATACCGCGCCGCCTGGAGACGGGACGATATTGGAATCGCCGAAGCTGTTGACGAGAACGCCTGCTGGCACCTGTTCCCAGTGTTCACTCCGCACAAGGCTTCTTTGATTGCCCATCTTCGCAGCAACGGAATTGGTACCGGCGAGCATTATCCGGCAGTCATTCCCGACCAACCCGCGATGCAGGGCGTTAATTACGTGATGCACGGAGACCTGCCAAATGCGCGCCGGGTAGCCGCACAGGAAGTCAGTTTG
>VFZQ01000180.1 GCA_016871135.1 Acidobacteriota bacterium
TCGTGTCAGGGCTTGGTCCTCGTCGGGTTGGATTCTGTTCTTGGCGGAACGTCTTCTAACCCTACCAGGACCTTGCCTCTCTTCTTTCAGAGCCTAATTTGGACAGGCGTGATTTGGAATAATAGAGAGATATCATCCCACCCCGGAGTCCTCTCTCTTCATGGCAAAAATTAAGGTTTTGAATCCCGTCGTCGAAATGGACGGCGACGAGATGACGCGCATCATCTGGCAACGGATCCGCGAGCGCCTCATCCTCCCTTACCTCGAAATCGATCTCAAGTACTACGACCTCTCGGTCCAGAAACGCGACGAGACGAACGATCAGATCACCATCGACTCGGCCAACGCCGCCCGCGAGTACGGAGTGGCCGTCAAGTGCGCCACCATCACGCCCGACGAAGCGCGTGTTAAAGAGTTCAGCCTGAAGCAGATGTGGCGGAGTCCTAACGGCACCATCCGCAACATTCTCGACGGGACGATTTTCCGTGAGCCTATCGTGTGCAAGAACGTTCCTCGCATCGTGCCGCACTGGGACAAGCCGGTCGTCGTCGCCCGCCACGGTTTTGGCGACCAGTACCGCGCGCAGGACTTCACTTTCCCCGGCGCGGGCACGTTGAAGATCAGTTTCACTCCCGCCGACGGCGGCGCGCCGATCGAACGCGAGATCATCAAGGCGCCCGGCGCAGGCATCGCGATGGGTATGTTTAATCTCGACAGCTCGATTGCCGGCTTCGCGCGCGCGTGCTTCAATTACGCGCTCGGGCGCGAGTACCCGGTTTATCTGTCTTCGAAGAACACGATCTTGAAGGCCTACGACGGCCGCTTCAAGAATCTGTTTCAGGAGATCTTCGACGCCGAGTTCAAGTCCGCCTTCGAGGCGAAGGGCTTGACGTATGAGCACCGCCTGATCGACGACATGGTGGCGTCGAACCTGAAGTGGAATGGCGGCTACTTGTGGGCTTGTAAGAACTACGACGGCGATGTGCAGTCCGACACCGTCGCGCAGGGTTACGGTTCGCTGGGCCTGATGACGTCGGTGCTGATGTCGCCCGACGGCAAGACGGTCGAAGCCGAAGCGGCGCACGGCACGGTGACGCGGCACTACCGCATGCATCAGCAGGGCAAGCCGACGTCGACCAATCCGATCGCGTCGATCTATGCCTGGACGCGCGGCTTGCAGTATCGCGGCAAGATGGATTCGACGCCCGATGTCGTCAAGTTCGCGCAGACGCTGGAGCAGGTTTGCGTCGATGTGGTGGAGTCGGGACGTATGACCAAGGATCTGGCGACTTTGATTCGGCCCGATCATCCGTACCTCGAAACCGAAGCGTTCATGAACGCGATCGACACGGAGTTGAAACAGCGGCTGGGTTAGTTTTAACGAACGGCTTCCCAGGCCAGATGTTCCAGTTCCGGCGCGATCAGCCGGTTCCATGCTAATTGCACTGCGTTCGGCGACCCCGGCGTCGAGATGACGAGCTTGCCTCGATAGACGCCGGCGGTTGCGCGCGACAACATCGCCGCAGCACCGACAACTTCAAAGCTGAGCATGCGAAAGATCTCGCCGAAGCCGGGCAGTGTTTTTTCGAGTTTGCGCGAGAGGACGTCGAAGGTGGTGTCGCGCGGTGAGATTCCGGTGCCGCCGTTCCAGAGGAGGATCCGGGCGTCACTGCCCGCGAGCTCGTCGAGTGTATCGGCGACTTGCGCGGGCTCGTCTTTGATCAGCCGATACGCGGTGACTTCGTGACCGAGCTTTTCGATCTCGGCGCGGAGCCATTGCGAGTTGACGTCGGTTTCGAATGTGCGAGTGTCTGAGACCGTGATGATGGCGAGCCTTATGACGCCGAGCGATTTGGCCTTTTCGCGGTGTTCGTTGGTACTTGCGGAAGAAGAGGACACTTTCTCTACGTTAGCGCACCATCCTGGACCTTCGGATTTCGCACCCGGCGACGCCGGGCCGCCATGAGGCATAATGATTGAACATGCTCAGTGATGTCCGGCTGGCTGTTCGCGGCCTCGCGCGCAGTTCTGGCTTCACCGCGGTCGCGGTGATAATCCTGGGTCTCGGAATTGGCGGCGCCACCGCGGTGTTCAGCATCGTTAACGCGGTACTTCTGCGCGCATTGCCGTACGACCACCCCGATCGCATCGTCGCCGTCACAACCGGCGCGAGTGGGGCGGTATCCGGCGGCGATTACCTCGATCTTGTTTCCGGTGTTTCCGCGTTCGAACACATCGGTTACTACTACGGCGGCCAGATCAACGTCCGCACCAAGAACGGCGCCGAATTCGCGAACGCACAGTTCGCCTCGCCTCAGTTCTTCTCCGTATTCGGGCCCGGCGCCATTCTCGCCGGACGCGCCTTCGACCCCAACGACAGCGCTCCCGCCGCAGTCGTCACCGCCGATTTCGCCGAACGAACTTTCGGCTCCGCCGCCGCGGCAATCGGACAAAGCGTCATTGTGTACGAGAAGCAGTTCGCCATTGCCGGCGTTCTTGCAACCGCGACGGCGTTTCCTCCGAAGGCCAATGTTTGGCTGCGCGCCAATGCGACGCCCGAGCTGCTGGAACGTACTGCGCACAACTATCGCGTCGTGGCGCGCCTGCGAGCCGGACAATCTTTGGAAGCCGCACAAGCGCAGCTCGAAACAATCGGCCGGCGCCTGCGCGCGCAATTCCCCGCGACCCATGAGCGCAAGTCCTTCCAGGTCACTGACCTAGCCGAATTTCTCTCGCTAGGATCGAAGTCCACGCTTCAAGCGCTTCTGGCCGCCGTGCTCGTACTCCTACTGATCGCATGCGCGAACGTTGCCAATTTGCTGCTAGCGCGCGGCGCCGCACGCACGCGCGAACTCGCCGTGCGCTCGGCCCTTGGCGCCAGCGCGTGGGCCATTGTCCGCTACCTTCTCGCCGAATCGCTTGTTCTGGCAGCCATCGCCGGTGCGGCCGGGCTACTGCTGGCCCACATCGCGATTGGGGCGATGGTGACTGTCGCCCCACCCGGCACGCCGCGACTGGACGAGGTCTCGATTGACGGCAACGTGCTCCTGTTTACCGGCGCTCTCGCGCTTGGCGCGACGATTCTATTCGGCCTCATGCCCGCCTGGCAGTCCGCACGCATCGATGTCCAGAGCGCGCTCAAGCAAGGCGGCGGACTGCGCGGCACAGTCTCCGGCTCCAATCGCATGCGCCAGTTCGTCGTCGTAGTGGAGATCGCACTCGCACTTGCGCTCGCCGTGTCCGCCGCTCTGATATTCCGAAGCTTCTTGCGCCTCAACGAAGTCGAACTCGGCTTTCGCAAGGACGATGTCCTCGTCGCCTACGCCGCCGTTCCGGCAAACAGTTCCGATGCGGCTCAGCTTTCGGCTGCAAGATGGTTCGCGGCGCTGCCCGAAAAACTGGCGGCGATTCCCGGAGTCGCCTCCAGTTCCGCCGCCATGGGCGTGCCCTCTGGCGTATACTCCTCGGGCGGCTACTTTGCCGTCGAGGGCCGGAGCGATCTGAAGACCTCGCGCCGCAGCACACTTCCGTCCGCACGTTTCCGCCTCACCGGCGAGCGCTACTTCGAGACCATCGGCATTCCACGCATCGCCGGCCGCGACTTCACAATTCGCGACACGCACGACGCGCCTTCGGTCGCGATCGTCTCCAAGTCCCTGGCCGATCGCATCTTCGGTGGCAACGATGCGCTCGGCAAACGGATCGCATGCGGCTTCGATCGCCCAGATGAGTGGATGACCATCGTCGGCATCGTCGGCGACGTGCGCAGCAGCTCGCCTTTGATCGAACCCGCCTCCGAGTTGTACATGCCTTATCAACAGCACCTCCGATACGCCGATGAGTTGCAGGTCGTTATTCGCGCTTCCCTTGATCCCGCTTCCGTCACAGAAGCGGTTCGCCGCACGATTCTCGCCGACAAGCCAAACGTCGCCCTGCGGTTTCAAACGCTCAACTCGATAGTGTCGGAATCGATCGCCCTGCCTCGCTTCCGCACGGTTTTGCTTGGCAGCTTCTCGCTGCTCGCCGCGTTGCTCGCATTGATCGGTGTTTACGGCGTCATGAGTTACGTTGTCGAGCAACGGCGCGGCGAGTTCGGCGTGCGTCTCGCGCTCGGCGCCACGGGCGCCGACCTGGCGCGGCTCACGCTAACGGGAGCGTTGCAGCTGGCCGCCATCGGAATTGTCCTCGGTCTTGGCATCGCGTTCGCGGCGCAGTTCGCGCTCGTTGCCTTCCTGTTTGGGGTCGATCCCGTGGATGAAGTCTCCTGGTTCGGCAGTATTGCCGGTCTCGGTTTAATCGCACTTGTCGCCGCGTGGATTCCCTCTCGCCGCGCCGCCTCGCTCAACCCCGCGGATGTGCTGCGAGGAGAGTAGGATGGAAGCATCATGCTCACTCGCCGATCCGTTGTCGCACTCGCTCCCGCACTCGCCGCCGCCGGAAACCCACGCTACAAAGTCGGCGTGACTAATAACACGCGCGGTGGCTGGGAGACCGACTTCTGGCTCGCCACGCGTGAGTCGCACGAAGTTGGCTATCGTAACGTCGAGACGTTCTTCAGTTATCTGAAGGACTCGATTGACAAGCCCGCCGACGTTCTCGCCAAAGCGAAAGCAATCGGCGTCGGCATTATCACCGTATCGAACTCCGGTCCGATGGAGATGGCATTCAACGATCGCGCCAAGCAGGCGACGCTCCTGGAAGAGCACACGCGGCTAGCGCTCTTTGTTCGCGCGCTCGGCGGCAATCATCTCAAGATCAACCTCGGCCCGCGCCGCCCCACCGGCACAACGGACGAAGATCTGAAAGTGCTCTCCGACACAGTCGAGAAACTTGGCAAGCGCACAGCCGCCGAAGGTGTGCGCCTCGCAATCCACGCGCACATGTGGAGTCAGTTCGAAAATCGCCGCGAGGTCGACTATGTGCTGAGCCACACCGATCCGAAGACCGTGGCCTTCGTGCTCGACACCGGTCACATTACTCTGGCGGGCATCGATCCGGTCGAGCTGACCAAGACCCTCGGCCCTCGCATCGTTGAGTTTCACTTGAAAGACACCAAGCCCAATACACGCGGCGGCGCGCGTTCCCGACTTGATCGGCCCGACATGATGACGGACCCGCCTTTCCTGCCGCTTGGCTCGGGTGGTGTTGATTTTGTTTCGATCAAGAATCATCTCGATTCGATCGGCTGGCAGGGCTGGCTAACGACCGAACTCGACTCATCGCCATTCCGCCCACCGAAGGAAAGTGCGGCGATCAGCCTGCGGTACGTGCGCGACAAGATGAAGGTGAATGGCTGAGTCGTACTGCGGCCGCTTCGCGCCGTCGCCAACCGGCCCACTGCACTTCGGCTCACTGGTCGCAGCGGTTGGTTCGTGGCTTGACGCGCGCCGCGCGGGCGGCCGATGGCTGGTACGGATCGAAGACATCGACGTCCTGCGCTGCGTGCCGGGTGCCGACGGCGATATCCTCCGAACGCTCGAAGCCTACGCGCTCGACTGGGATGAAGAGGTGGTCTGGCAAACGCGACGCCATGATCTATATCGCGCGGCGTTGGAGTCGCTCAGCTCCAAAGTGTTCCCTTGCTCTTGCGCGCGCAAGCCGCGATACGACGGCGCCTGCCGCAACGGTACCAACCTTCCGCCTCGAACGATACGCCTTCGCGTGCCCGATGCATTGATTCGTTTTGAAGACCGGCGTCTGGGCGCTTTCGAAGAAAATCTCGAGGCAACCTGTGGTGATTTCATTCTCAAGCGCGCCGACGGACTGTACGCCTATCAGCTTGCGGTCGTCGTCGACGATGCCGACCAGCGCATCACCGATGTCGTTCGCGGCGCGGATCTACTTGATTCGACCGCCCGTCAAATTTGGCTGCAGCGTCAACTCGGCGTTCCGACTCCTCGCTATTTGCACCTGCCCGTCGCACTCGGATCAGGCGGCGAAAAGCTGAGTAAGCAAACCGGCGCGCCACCGATTCCGCCGCATGGCGACGTCGCAACGCTGCGCAAGGCGCTGGCGTTTCTCGGTGTCCAGAACATCGAAGGCGCAACCTGCCGCGAGATTCTCGCGCGAGCCTTGGCAAAATAGGAATAGATGAAATCGCTGATAGCCCTCGCCGGGTTGGCGGTTGCAACCGCGCAGCAGACGGCACCTCTTGTCCATCTCCATCGGGAAGGCCCAGCCTCCATCGGAATTTTTGTATCCAACGCCGATGGCACCGGCGAGCGCCGCCTCGACACCACTTCCGATCTCGCCTACAGCCCGACCTTTTCACCTGACGGCAAATGGATCGCCTTCGCCAGCGAACGCAGCGGCTCAGCCGATCTCTATCGCATCCGCACCGATGGCACCGGCCTCGAACGCCTAACCCGCCAAGCTGCCTTCGAGGACCAACCCGCCTACTCGCCCGACGGCACACAAATCGCTTATGTGTCCAACCGCGGCGCCGACATCACAGACATTTGGATCTACGACATCGCCTCAAAGAACTCACGCAATCTTACTTCGGCGCCCGGCGGCGATTTCCGGCCGAGCTGGTCTCCCGACGGAAGGTGGATCGCGTTCTCTTCCGACCGCGGCACGAAGCCGCGCTATACACTGACTGGCTTGGAGCCGTTGCATGAAACGTCTATCTACATCGCGAAGCCCGATGCGAGCGAGGCCCGGCGAATCACGGAGGCGGGGCTGTTCTCCGGCTCGCCGAAGTGGTCGCCTGATAGCAGGCGCGTTGTATTTTACGAGATGACCGCCGAGGCCACGGCGCCCGCGAGGCGATCGCTCGCCGATCAGAAGGGTGTGATTTCGCAGATCGTGTCGATCGATATCGACTCCGGCGAGCGCTTGGAGCATTCAAAAGGCCCAGGTTTGAAGGTCTCTCCGCAGTACATCAATGCGAAAAAGGTTGTGTGGCTCGATAAAGCGGCGCGCGCGATGCGAAATCCCGTTTGGTCGCCCGATGGCAAATTCGTCGTCTACGAAAAACTCATCCCGCGCGCGCGCAGACAGGGCGAGCCGTTGCTGAGCGCGGAGCCCGGCTATCGATTGACCTACACGAGCGGGGAGACCTCCGCCGCCAATGACGGCAAGCGCATCGTAGTAACCGAAGGAGGTTCGCTGGTTGCCTACGATCCCGCGCGGCGCGTAATTTTGCCAGCCGGGAATAACAAGGTGCTCGGAGCATCGTGGTCGCCCGATGGCGCTTGGATCGCCGTCGGCTACGGCGCCTCCTTCGACGCCGATTGGGGCACCTCGCAAATCGCGATCCTGAAACCGGATGGCACTGGGTTACAAGTCATGACGAAGGAACCGGCCGGCGCGGCGTACCCGAGTTGGTCGCCCGACGGGAAGAAAATCGTCTACCGCGTGCAGGGACGCATGCATCGCGGATTACGTGTGCTTGATATCGAAAAAGGCGAGGCGACGATTCTTACCGATGGGCGCGACGATCATCCGGCATGGTCGCCCGACGGCGGGCTGATTGCCTACACAGGTTTTTTCGAAGACGACTTCGATGTCTTTACCATCAAGCCCGACGGTACGGAGAAGAAACGGATTACGCCCACCATTGGCATTGATCGCCTGCCGGCGTGGACCGCCGACGGCAAGGGCATTCTGTTCACCAGCGACAGGCATGGCTTCCACGACGAGGCGCCGCTCTACGACGGCCTCACCGCGCCGAACGCCGAGCTATTCATCATGGATTTCGACGGTAACAAGCAGACGAGGCTCACCGCGAACAAGTGGCAAGAGGGCACTTCGGCGTGGCAGCCGGGGGCGCGTCAGTAATAGCCCGCGCACCAGCCTGCGCGACACCGCAGTTCGCGCGGTTCGCCGAATAGTTCCGCGACTTCGCCGCACTGCTCCGGCAGGAAACCGCTCAATAAGAGTGCACCGCCGAGCCGCCGCAGATCTGCTGCGATTTCACGCAACACTCCCAGGTGGATGTTGGCGATGACAACATCGAACGCCCCGCTGCGCAATGCATCCGCTGAACCGACAAAGTCCACCGAAGCCGCCGGGTCGATATCGCAGCCAACTGCTTTTGCGCCGAGCGCCCGCGCGGCGCGTGTGAGTATTCCGGTGCCCGCGCCAATGTCAGCCACGCGAGCGCCTTCGAAGACGTTTTCTTCCAAGAGCTCCAAACAGAGTTGCGTCGTCGGATGATCACCGCCGCCGAAGACGTTGCCCGGCACCATTTCGAGCCGGATGCGGCCTTCTGGCGCGGCGCCGTCCCACGCCGCGGGCGCTAACCAGAATCGCCTGCCGATTGGGATCGGCGCCCATTCGGCCTGCAGTGAGGCGGACCAGTTCTCATCGGCCACAATTTCGACAAGGGAGTCGAAGCGCAGCGCGCACGTCTCTGCTTCCGCGAAGGTATCGAAGAACACGTGCCATTCGGCGGCGTATTCCTGCACGCCCGCGCAGTCAAAATCCAATTCGACCGCTGGTGGAATTCGAACCCGAAACGACTCCGCCACGCTTAGCGATTCAACGCCCTCACGCGGAAGTACGGTTTCGTTTTCTCGGCCGGATCCATTGTGTAGGTCTCCGAGGCCTTCGCGGGATCGTAGCCACGCCACAACCACTCCAGCGCTTCGGGCAACTCCGCATTGCCGTGCTGCGTGTTGTGTTGCGCGGTGCCGAAAACGAAGTGGAAATCGTACTCCTTCATCTTCAGCGAGTTTGCCAAGGCGATATTCTGCAGCGGCCACGAGCCGTGATTGTTCTCCAGATCGTTGGCGCCATCGGACATCCACACGCGGATGTTCTTGCGCTCGGACTTTCTGACGAGGAACGGGAAGATGTTTCCGCCCTCT
>VFZQ01000181.1 GCA_016871135.1 Acidobacteriota bacterium
CTCGCCGACGCCCTCTGGCGCTCCAACCGTCTCGGCAGTTTGGCCAACCTCGACATCGATCGGGAGATGTGGATCACCAAGCAACAGTCCGCCGTCGAGCACAGTCCCGTCGAATTGCATCTCCTGGCCGAACAAAACTCGAAAACCGTTGCCCGTCTCGAAGCCAGAGCCCGTCACTACACCCGCGAAATCTCTCGGTTGATGGACATTTTGCGGAAGCTCCAGGACTGGCCCGTCTCCGTCGAAGCCTCCCAGATGTCCAGTGAAATCATGGAGATCTCAGTCCAGGAGGTCCCAGCGACAGAGCCGGAACCCGCCGCCAAGCCGGTCCCGCCGCCCCCGGCCGTTCGCAAGCCCGTTCAATCCGCCGAAATCACGCCCCAGAAGGGCAGCGTGCCACGGAGAAGATGAGTCTTGGACGCCTAAACGACCTCAAAAACTGGCGAGCCGGAGTAGCCGTTCCGGACAATACACCCGAAGTGTGTCCAGACTCCGACGCCGCCACATGGGTATCGAACAACCTCGGCTTCACCCCCGATCCCTCGCAGGCTGACGTCCTCAACGCAACGGAGAATCGCCTTCTACTTCTCTGCACGCGCCAATGGGGCAAGTCCACCATCGTCGCCGCCAAAGCGCTCCACCACGCCCTGACGACGCCCAAAGCCTTCATCCTAGTCGCCAGCGCCTGCAAGCGCCAGGCGAAAGAACTCGTCCTCAAGTTCAACGAATTCGCGCACACGGTTCTCGGCGAAATGCCCAAGCCCGAAGGCGAAGGCTTCCGCTTGCCCAACCGCGCCCGCATCATCCCATTGCCGCAGAACCCCGACAAAGTCCGCTGCTACTCCGCGCCGTCGCTGATCATCGTCGACGAAGCGGCCTTCGTCAGCGACGAACTCTACGACGCTCTCCGCCCCGCGCTCGCCACTTCCAACGGCGCCGTCTGGCTGCTCAGCACCGCCGGGGAACAAAAAGGATTCTTCCACAAAGCCTGGGTGTCGAGGGCCAAGGGCTGGAAACTCGTCAAAGTCACCGCCGCCGAATGCCCGCGCATCTCGGCCGAATTCCTCGCCGGCGAACGCATCGAAATGGGCGAAGCAAAATACATGCGCGAATACTTCTGCCAGTTCCGCGCCGGCCGTTCCCAATTCGTCGACGAAAGCTACCTCGAAGCCATCTTCGACACCAACTTCAAGGCGTTAGGGGAATAACAGGACATTCCCACCCTTGACACCCCGCCCGTTTCCCGCCATGATAAAAGGCGAACAAAAGGCGAATACGTGTCCCTCCCCGTCCGCAAATTGGCCGACCTCATCCCCCGCAAACCCGCGGTCGCCGCTCTTTCTCCCTACACACCCGCCGGCCTTCCCGATCTCCCCGAAGGCGCCATCACTGAAATCTACGGCCCCCGCTCCTCCGGCCGCGCCACGCTCCTCCACGCCGCCCTCGCCGCCGCTACCAATGCCGGCGAACTCTGCGCTCTCATCGACGCCGCCGACGCCTTCGACCCCTGCTCGGCCTCCCATGCCGGCGTCCACCTCAACCGGCTCCTCTGGGTCCGCAGCCACCACGACGCTCACGACGCCCTCAAAGCCGCCGATCTCGTCCTCCACGCCGGCGGCTTCAAGCTCATCGCCCTCGATCTCTGCGGCGCCGATACCCAACGCATCCCCATCTCCTGGTGGCGCCGCCTCCGCCTCGCCGTCGAAAATACATCGTCGATCCTCCTCGTCACGACCGACGCCCCGCTCCTCCGCCAGGCCGCGACCATACAGATCGCGCTCGAAACCCACCGCGCCCTCTGGTCCGGCACGCTCTTCGAAGGCGCCGACATCGCCGCCCGCCAGCGCAAGCCCATGCAGATCGCCCCCGCGCCCACAATCCTCCACGCACGAACCAAGTAAATGTACGCCTGCCTCGCCATACAACGCGGTCCCGTCGATGCCCTCCCCGAAATCGCCGCCATGTTCTCGCCGCATCTCGAACGGCCCTCCGAGGACATCGCCCTCATCGCCGTCTATGGCCTCGAACGCCTCTTCGGTACGTATGCCCACATCGCCGAAACCATCGAACGCGAAGCCGCCGCTCGCGGCCTCGAACTGGCGATCGCCATCGCTTCGCACCCCGATACCGCCATGCTCGCCGCCCGGCACATCGGTGGCGTTGTTGTTATCGATCCCGCCACCGAACTCGCCGTCCTCGGCCCTCTGCCCATCGATGTCCTGCCGGCGTCGCTCGATATTCTCGACACACTCATGCGTTGGGGCGTCGAGACCCTCGCCGATTTCGCCGCGCTCCCGCCGCTCGGAGTCATCGAACGTCTCGGCGAGGAAGGCGGGCGATTGCAAGCGCTCATCGAAGGCCGCGGCGCGCGCCCCCTCCGCATCGCCCGCCCGCCCGAAGACTACACCGCGCGCATCGATCTCGATGAACCGCTCTCGCAAATCGAGCCCCTGCTGTTCATCGTCTCCGGCATGGTCAACGACATCGTCAAGCGCCTCGCCTCGCACGGTCTCGCCGTCGCCGCCATCAAGGCCAAGCTCGATCCCCATCACGAAGTCCGCATCTCGTTCCCCGTCCCGGTCGACGACCCGCGAACCATCCTCAAGCAAGTGCACCTCGAACTCGAAGCGCACAAACCCCGCCGCGCCATCACCGCCGTCGCCGTTGAGTTGAAACCCACGCCGCCGCGCCCCGCGCAACACGGCTTCTTCACGCCGCCCGCCGCCGAACCCGCCGAGTTGCAGACCCTCCTCGCCCGCCTCCGCGCCATCGTCGGCGACGACAGCGCCGGCGCTCCCGAACTTCTCAACACACACCGCCCCGACGCCTGGCGGCTTCGCAGCGATGTCCTGTTTGAACCCGGCAAAATCACAACCGCGCCCGCTATGACAAAGGTGGGCTTCCGCTACTATCGCCCCGCCCTCGCCGCCAGCGTCGCCGTGAATAAGGAACACCGCCCCGCGCGCGTCGAAGCCCGCGGCGTTCGCGGCGCGGTGACCACATCGACAGGCCCCTGGCGCTCGACCGGCGAGTGGTGGACCGGCACTTCCTGGGCCCGCGACGAATGGGACATCGCCCTCGACGACGGCGCGCTCTATCGCCTCTATCGCGAACACAACTCCAACTCCTGGTTCGTCGAGGGGCTTTATGATTGAACTTCGCGCCCGCTCCGCATTCAGCTTCCTCGAAGGCGCCAGCCTCCCCGAAGACATGATCGATCACGCCGCCGCGCTCGATATCGAAGGCGTTGCCCTCCTCGATCGCGACTGCGTTTCCGGCGCCGTCCGCTTCCACAAACACGCCGTAAAGAAAGGCGTCCGTGCCTGGATCGGCGCCGAAGTCACCGCCGTCGAAGGCTTTCGTTATCCGCTCATCGCCGCCACCCGCGCCGGTTACCAGAACCTCTGCCGCCTCATCACACGAACCAAACTCGAACGCCGCGCGGCCACCTTCGCCGACATCGAAGAGTTCGTCGGCGGCCTCGTCTGCCTTGCGTCCGATCCCCTTCTCTGGGCGCTCCAACACGCCGGCGCCGCGCAACTCGCCGACAAGCTCAAAGCCGTCTTCCCGAAAGGCCGCCTCGCCATCGACATCCAGCGCCACTTCCTCCGCGACGAAGAGGCGAACAATCAGAAACTGCTCGCGCTCGGCCTGCCCATCGTCGCCTCCAACGGCGTCAGCCACGCGACGCGCGAAGCCCGCCCGCTGATGGACGTGCTCACCTGCATCCGCCATCACACGACGATCCATGACGCCGGCCGCCTGCTCGCTCGCAACTCCGAACGCTTCTTCAAACCCGCGCGCCAAATCGAGCGCCTCTTTGCCGATCTCCCTCAAGCCATCGCCGGCGCGCGCGCCT
Organism: Acidobacteriota bacterium; assembly: GCA_016871135.1. Classification (GTDB taxonomy): domain Bacteria; phylum Acidobacteriota; class Terriglobia; order Bryobacterales; family Bryobacteraceae. The sequence goes on from VFZQ01000181.1 coordinate 3,860, forward strand.
TCGCCGAGCAGCTCGAATTCACGCTCGAAGACCTCGGCTATCAGTTCCCGCGCTACCCCGTCCCCGACGGCGAAACCATGGACAGCTTTCTCTGGAAGCGGACTTTCGAAGGCGCCGCGCGGCGATATCAACCGCTCCACGATCGCGCCCGCGCACAGCTGGAACGCGAGTTGAAGCTCATCGAAAAACTCGGCCTCGCCGGCTACTTCCTCATCGTTTGGGACATCGTCGAATTCTGCCGCCGCGCCGGCATCCTCGTGCAAGGCCGCGGCTCGGCCGCCAACAGCGCCGTCTGCTATTCGCTCGGCATCACCGCCGTCGACCCCGTCGGCATGGACCTTCTCTTCGAACGTTTTCTCTCCGAAGAGCGCGGCGAATGGCCCGACATCGATCTCGATCTCGCCAGCGGCGACCAGCGCGAAGAGGCCATTCAGTACGTCTACAAACGATACGGCGAACGCGGCGCCGCGATGACCGCCAACGTCATCACCTACCGCACCCGCTCGGCCATTCGCGATGTCGGCAAAGCGCTCGGCATCCCCGAGCCGATGCTCGACAAGCTCTCCAAACTCTCCGGCCGCTACAGCGAACTGTCGCTGACGCCGCTCCCGGCCGAACACCCCATGACCGCGCACATGCAGGCCATGGCCGGCCAGATCCTCGACATGCCGCGCCATCTCGGCCAACACTCCGGCGGCATGGTGATCTGTCAGGGCGCGCTCGATCAAATCGTTCCGCTCCAGCCGGCGACAATGCCCGGCCGCGTGATCGTGCAATGGGATAAAGAGGACTGCGCCGACATGGGCATCATCAAGGTCGATCTGCTCGGCCTCGGCATGATGGCCGCCATCAAGGAATCGCTCGATCTCATCCGCGTGCACTACAAGGAAGAGGTCGATCTCGCCCAAATCCCCAAAGACGATCCGGCCGTCTACGACGCGCTCCAACGCGCCGACACCGTCGGCATGTTTCAAGTCGAAAGCCGCGCGCAGATGTCCTGCCTGCCGCGTATGCGGCCCGAGAATTTCTACGACATCGTCGTCGAAGTCGCCATCATCCGCCCCGGCCCGATCACCGGCAACATGCTGCACCCGTACTTGCGCCGCCGCCAGGGCATGGAAGCGGCCGAGTGTTTGCATCCGTCGCTCGAACAGGTGCTGAAGCGCACACTCGGCGTGCCGCTGTTTCAAGAGCAATTGTTGAAGATGGCGATGATCGCCGCCAACTTCACCGGCGGTGAAGCCGAGGATCTACGCCGCGCGATGGGCTTCAAGCGTTCGCAAAAACGCATGGCCGAAGTGGAGACGCGCCTCCGCGCCGGCATGACGTCGAACGGCATCGTGGGCAAAACGCAGGACGCGATCGTGCAGTCGATCACCGCGTTCGCGCTCTACGGTTTCCCCGAATCGCACGCGGCCAGTTTCGCGCTGATCAGCTACGCCAGCGCATATTTAAAGACGCACTATCTGGCCGCCTTTACCGCCGCGCTGCTCAACAACCAGCCGATGGGTTTCTACAACTCGCTGTCGCTGATCAAGGATGCGCAGCGTCATGGCTTGCGCGTTCTTCCGGTCGATATCACGATCTCCGATTGGCTCTGCACGCTGGAAGAATCGGGCGGCGCGATCTGTCTCCGGCTCGGCCTGAACTACGTCAAAGGAATGCGCGAAGCCACCGCGCGCGCCCTCATCGGTGCGCGGCCTTTCTCGAGCATCGACGACATGAAACAGCGCGTGCCGGTTGTATCGAAAGAAGAGATGTACAAGCTGGCCGAGATCGGCGCGCTCAATAAAATCGGCGGTTCCGAGCAGCGCCATCGCCGCGAAGCGGTGTGGCAAGCGAGTCTTGCCGCCCGCCCCCTCGGCAGCTTGTTGGAATCCGAAGGCGACTCCCCGTCACCACTCGCGCCGATGGATCCGATGGAGCGGTTGCAAGCCGACGTCCGCGTCAGCGGCCTGTCGATCGGCCCGCACCCGATGTTCTACGCCCGCGAGCGGCTGAACGAAATGGGCGTGTTGCGCGCGGCCGATCTCCACACCGCGCCCAGCGAGCGCTTCGTCCGCGTCGCCGGCCTGGTCATCTGCCGCCAGCAGCCGCAAACCGCCAAGGGGTTCGTGTTCCTGAGCCTTGAAGACGAAACCGGAATCTCGAACGTGATCGTCTCGCCGAAGCTCTTCGCAACGACGCGCGCCGACATCCTCCGCCACCCGTATCTATTGGTCGGCGGCGTCCTGCAAAACGAGCGCGGGGCGATCTCCGTCCGCGCCCGCAAAGTCGAACCCGTCCGCGCGGCGAAGGTGGCCGTGGCGTCGCATGATTTCCATTAGAAATACGTCTAGCCGCGAACGGGCGAAGGTGCAACATATCGGGCCCGGTGGGTGTAGCGGGAGTATGCTCAAAAACTCAGCCGAACCGAGAACTGCACCTGGCGGCTCGCGCCGAGTCCCACGACTTTCTCGACGGTTCCCTGGATCTGGCCGAACGTTCCCGCCGTTGAAGTTGTGTATGGCCTTCCCGGTTGTAGCTGGTTCGCGCCCATGCCGAGCACATTCGCGAGCCGCGCTACCGGCGCGTCGAAGTTCGCGCGGTTGAAGATGTTGTAGGCCTCCGCGCGGAACTGCGCGTTGAATCGCTCGCTGATCTTGAACCGCTTCGACAGCGTCAGATCGAACTGGCTGATCCCGGGTCCGTGAATCGCGCCGCGGCCGAGATTGCCGAATGTCCCCGGCGCGGGAATCGCGAACGCCGCCGGATTCAGGAACACCGTCTTGTCCGCGTTCTTGATGAACGGGCTGACGCCGGCGACCACATCCGGCCGCCGCACATCGCGCGACGCGCCGCCGCCCGGAACATTGATCACCGGCTGCGTTCCCGCCTGCGCGCTGTTGAACACCTGGCCCGCCGCGTTGACATGGACGATATCGGGCCGCGTGACGCGGACATCGACCGGCAGACCGCTGCGTGCGTTCCACACGCCGCCCAGATCCCATCCGCCGAAGCGGTGCTGGCGGGCGAAGGGCAACTCGTAGAGGGCGGTGAAGTTCACGGAGTGCCGCACATCGAAGGCGTTGTTGCCGCGATCGAGGCTGAAATCGAACGGGGAGTGCGTGGTCTGCGATTCGTTCGATCCGCCGGTGTTGCCGATCGAGTGGCCCCACGTCCATTGCCCGCCGAGCGTGAAGCCCTTGGAGAACCGGCGGTTGAGCGTGGTCTGCAGCGAGTCGTAGTGATCCGTGCCGCCCGTCGTTTTGTAGTCGATCTCGGCGAAGCGATTGCCGAACTGGCGGATCGCGGCACCCGCCGGTGTGACGCCGGTGACGACATTGGCGATCGACCGGAGAAAAAGATTGCGGCCCTGGCTGCCGACATACGCGACAGTTGCGACCGCCTGGCCCGGCAACGTCTGTTGGATGCCGAACGTATAACTCAACACTCTTTCTGGAACCGAATAGCCGGGCGCATAGGCCCGCACGCCGATGCCCGTCGCCGTGTTGATGTTGAAATTCCTGATGGCCGTGAGTGAATCGACCGGATACCGCGCGGCCGCGCCATTCAGCGTGATCGACACACGATCGCTCTCGATCGGCTGGATGAGATCTTCACCTTGACCGGGGCCGTAGTAGTAGCCCGCGCCCGCGCGAATCACTGTCTTGCCTTCGAACCGCTTCGGCGCATAGGCGATACCGAGCCGCGGTCCAAACGCCAGCTTCGAGGTGTGATAGAAAGGCCGGCTTCCCGGCGCGTCGAGGCCGCCCGTCACGATGTTATAAAGCACCGCGCGGTTTTGCGCTTCGCGCATCGGCGTGTAGTATTCGTAGCGCAAGCCGATGTTCAGCGTCAACTCGTTCGACACGCGCCATTCATCTTGCGCGTAGAACGAAAACGCTTCGGTCTTGCCCAGCCGGTTGCCGGTGACGCCGTTGTTGAAGGGGCTCGGCGAGCTGACGTCGCCGTTGATCACGGCCGTGGCCGGATTGTTGATCAGAAAGTTCTCGAGGTTCGTGAAGGTGTAGGTCGTGCCGCCGAGACGGTCGGTGTATAGGCGGCTGAGCCGCGCTTCGCCGCCAAACTTTATGTTGTGGTTGCCCTTGATCCAGGACAGGTTATCGATGAAGGACAGCGAGTAGTTCGTGTAGGGCTGGCCGCGGCCGTTGGTCGCCGAACTGGCGCGCACCTGGCCGCTGGGGATCGCGACGCCGGCGTTGGCGCCTTGTCCGCCGATACCCGTTAACACGGTGGCGCCGGTGATGTTGATCGTCTTGTCGAACAGATCGGCCGTCGGAGCGACGCCGCTGGTGCGCGTCTTCGGACCGTTGTATCCGAACTTGGTTTCGTTGATCACGCTCGAGCTCAAAGTTTGCTGCAAGCTCAACACCGCGTTCTGCGCGGTCGCCTGCGCTCGGAAGGCGCTGCCGCTCACATCGAACGGCGAGGTCGAGGTGCCGTCGTCGCGGAACCAGCGGAGGTAGGCGCGGTACTTCGAGCTGATGTTGTAGTCGAGCCGCAGACTGGCCGCGTTTTCATCGACGACGGTCTTGGCGAGGAGTTGCGCGATGTCGAAGTCGGGGTTCGGCGAGGGGCGGTTGCCGATCGGATAAGCGCTGAGCAGCGGACGGATCGATGGATCAATCGTCACCGTGCGGCCGCCGGCCAAGCGGCCGGCGCGGGCGTTGGCGCTCGGCGTCTGGCCGACCAGGTTGAAGCCGGCGCGCTGGCGCAGACCTTCGTAACTTGAGAAAAAGAAGAGCTTGTCCTTGACGATGCGGCCGCCGATCGAGCCGCCAAACTGATTGAGTTGCAGGGGGCTTTTGCCGGCGGCGTCGAAGAAGTTGCGGGAATCGAGCGCGTCGTTGCGCAGG
>VFZQ01000182.1 GCA_016871135.1 Acidobacteriota bacterium
TCGATACTCGTGTCAGGGCTTGGTCCTCGTCGGGTTGGATTCTGTTCTTGGCGGAACGTCTTCTAACCCTACCAGGACCTTGCCTCTCTTCTTTCAGAGCCTAATTTGGACAGGCGTGATTGGGAACGAATTACAGCGCCGTCGTTTTCGTTCAACCCGCGCACCGGCGCCGTCGCGATCGTGCGGCCGCGCATCCCAGACGGCGCGCGCTACCGGCATTACGGAGCGTTTCTGCAAGGCAACTGGCATGTTTTTCGCGAAGACCGGCTGCGTTTGTCCGGGGCGATTCGTTACGGCGGCGCCATGTACAACTCGCGTTCGCCGAAGGATCAACTGAGCGCGCATGCGCCTACCGGCAGAATCGGCGCCGTGAGCTGGTTGCGCCCGTGGCTTGGTCTTCATTCCAACGTGACGCGCGGGTTCCGCGCTCCGAACGTGACCGATCTCGGTGGACTGGGGCTACAGGGCAACGGTCAATATGAGGCGTCGTACGCGGAGCTCGTTGGACGCAATGCGGTGGTCGGCGATCGCGCAGACGACCGCGCGCGTTCCACCAATCAACCGGTCGAAATCCTACGCCCGGAGACGACCAACAGCGTCGATGCGGGCATCCGGCTGCGCCACGGCGCCTGGCACGCCGAGTTCGCCGCATTCTGGATGGAGCTGACCAACACCATCGTGTCGCAAACGCTTCTGCTTCCGCCGGGCGCCGTCGGCCTGCAACTCGGTGAGCAGCAGGTCGCGCGCCAGCTTGCCAGCGGCGCGATCTTCGTGCCGGGATCGGCCAGCCCCGTGCTTGTGCGCGCGAATTTTTCCGGCGCGAGGATGCGGGGTATCGAGCACAGCTTGCGCGCGCGGCTCGGCACGCATTGGGATGCCGGTTGGAATGTGAGCGCCTATCGCGCCACCGACAGCCACACCGGGGAGGCGCCGAGTATCGAGCCAGGCGTGCCGCCGCCGCAGTTTAATCCCACTCTTCGATGGACGCGCTCAGACCGACTATGGATCGAAGTCCACGCCGCCGCCGCGATGCGCCAGGATCGACTCTCTTCTCTCGCGCTTGCCGATCGCCGCATCGGAAATCCGCGTTCGATCGAGACGATCGCGGCGTTCTTCGGCAACGGTGCGGTTGCGAGGGGCTTTGTGCGCAACGGCGTTTTGCTCGCCACCAACGAAACGCTGCCGCAAGTGCAACGCCGTGTGCTTGGCGACGTCCGATCGGGGCCGCAGTTCACGGCCATCCCCGGCTACGGCGTGCTCGGAATCAGAAGCGGTATCCAACTCAGCGAGCGCGCGAGTCTGATACTCGACGCTTCGAATCTTTTCGACAAGAACTATCGCGGCGTCGGTTGGGGTGTCGACGCTCCGGGACGGGGCGTCGCCGCGCGGTTCCGCTACCAGTGGTAGCGTCAGCTCGTAATCGAGATCGGCCCCTCTCTGTGGCTCAGTTTCGCGATGATTTCTTCCTTGCGCTGCTCGGCGACATCGGCGGCAGTTTCGGTCGCGACGCTATAAAAGCACAGCGCGACAAATAGCGCCGCCGCCAGCACGCCGTGATAGGCCCAGTAGTTGCCGGTCGCCCACCGGGCAAGATAGGCCAACGTCACGGGCGCCAGCAAAAGCGGGTAGACGAACAGCAGCAGGAACTGTACCTTGCTGCCGCTATTACGCCATGCCTGTTCGACGTCGACCGGCTTCGGCGAGTAGACGCTGGTCATATTTCCACCGCCCAAGATGAAGGCCAGAAACACGCACGCGGCCATCGTCGCGTCGGCGATTTGGGGCAGTCCGTTGCCGACCGGCAGCACCAGAATGATCGCACTGAGCACGAGGATCGACAGCGCGGTCATCATCACCGCGACAACGTTCTTGGCGCGCAATACGTCGCGGAAACGCAGGGGCGTGACGAACCATTGCTGCGCGCCCGCGCGCTCGAAGCCGAAGACGTTCCAGTAGATTACTTCGCCCAGTACGAGCATGCCGTACAACACGGCCATCGTGGCGTAATTCCGGGTCATCCAGCCACCGCCGCCGCGCATCGCCTGCGGCAGCCAGATGATCGCACCGAAGGATGCGGCCATCAGGAAGATCAAGCGAAACCGCGGCGAACGCGCCAGCGTACGAATATCTTTCTCGACGAGCGCCGCGACGGGATCCAACAGCACTTTCGACGGCAGCGAGGCGATGCGATCGATCCACGTTGGCTTGTCGCTGGGCGGCTCGTGCGCGGCGCTTGACCCCATCGAGTCTTCGAGCCGGAGTGTGCGTTCGAAGACGATGCGCGCGAAGGCATAAGCGGCCAAGAGCCAGACGAGCAGCGCCGCCGCCGCGCTTGCCGACCACCCCAACGCCAATCGCGAAACCGCCAGCCATGGCAGGCCTTGGAAGAGTTGCGACATCCCCTGCAGCGAACGGAGCTGGGACTCGGGTTGCTGCTCGACGCGCGCGATCAGTAACTGCGGCAACAGCACTACGCCGAGAAACAACAACATCACCAGTTCGCGAACGCCCTTCTTTTGGAAGAGCAGCCCGAGCGCGGATTTCAGTCCGCTCGCGAGCAGTAGATTCAGCACGACGTAGAGGAGTATCGCCAAGGGCGCCCACCAAGGGGCGTCCTTATTGATCGACAGACCGACGCAGAACCCCGCGGCTACGAGCAGCATCTCAACGGCGGTTGTAATGCGAAGCAGTGTTTCGAGCAGGAACAACTGCCCGGTTGGGATCGGATAGACAAGCAGCCGGCGCAGGTCGATAAATGCGCCTTGCGACGCCATGACGATTGGGAACAGTTGCCAGAAGAAGAGCAGAAGGAACAGCGCCGCCGGCAGCGCGCGAGCGAGAACCGTCGCCGATACGCGGCCGCTGGTGAGGAGGGCGGCGCCGAAGGCGGCCGCGATCCAGACGCCATACCAGAGCAGTCCGGTGATCCACTTCACAACCAAGCTGCCGGCGCGCGCGCGTGTGATGAAATTCGCCGAGACACGCCACTGCGCCCACAGGATCGCCAGCAGCGGGCGGAACGATTCCACTACAGCCACTCCAGATTTTCCGAAGCGCGGCCGCCGCCGACCACGCGGACGAAGATTTCCTCGAGCGATTCGCTCCCGCTTCTTAAGTTGGCCATCGTGTCGTCGACGACCAGCTTTCCGTCGGAGATGATCGCCACGCGGTCGCAGAGACGTTCAACGACTTCGAGGACGTGGGATGTCAGAAAAATCGTCGCGCCTTTGGAAACCAGATCGAGAAGAATGTTCTTCATCAATCGCGCGCCGACCGCGTCGACGCCTTCAAACGGTTCGTCCATGAGGAACAGCTGTGGGCGGTGTAGCAGCGCCGCAGCCATTGCCACGCGCTTGCGCATGCCCTTGGAGTATTCGCCGATCATCTTTCGGCCTTGCCCGTCCATCTCGAACAGGGCGAGCAGTTCGCGCGTGCGTTCACGGGTCATGGCGGAGGGAAGGCCGTAGATGCGGCCCGCGAATTCCATGTACTCCTGCCCGGTTAAGTGGTCGAAGAGTAAGGTGTCTTCGGGCACAAGTCCGATCTGCCGTTTGATCTCGACGGACTTTTCGGGCATGGATAGACCGAGGATCTCGATATCGCCCGAGTTCGGCGTACTGACGCCCATCAGCATCTTGATTGTCGTCGTCTTCCCGGCGCCGTTCGGGCCGAGAAATCCGAAGAAACAGCCACGCGGGACGGTTAGCGAGAGGCCGTCGACAGCGGCTTTGGCGCCGTAGTATTTGCGAAGGTCGCGAACGACGAGCGCCGGGGGAGTTTGGAGCGGGGGTGGTTCGGCCGCCGCGGGAAATGGAAGCGGCTCGGACGGATTCTCAAGATCCACCCTCACAGTGTAAGACTTTCCTTCCCTTCGCCGAAGAGAGTATTCAGAATGTCTACTGTCGCTGCTCCACCATCCCTCCGCGAACGCGCCCTGCAATCGATAGCCAAGTTGCCGCCGTTCAGTCCAGTCCTTAACAAGCTCCTGGCCAGCTTATCCAAGGGCGACATCATGGTTTCCGAACTCGCCGATTGGATCGAAAAGGACACCGTGCTTACCGGCAACGTCATGCGCATGGTGAATTCGGCGGCCTATGGCCGAATGGGTACGGTGTCGAGCGTTCGTCACGCGATCACGATTCTGGGGACGAACCGGCTGCGTAACATTGTGCTTGGGCTGTCGGTATGCAACCTGCTGGGGCAGTTGAAGCTGCCGGCCGGGTGGTCCAGCAAGCAGTTCAATTTACACGGCATCGCGGTCGCCAACATGTCGGACCTCGTCGCGCAGAACATGGCGATCGAGTACGGCGAGGGCGCGTTTGTGGGCGGACTGCTGCACGACGTCGGCAAGCTGTTGTTGGCCGTGTCCTGTCCTGATGAGTACGCGGCGGTGATCACCGAAGCGCGGCGCGATCACAAGGAACTGTACGATGTCGAAATCACGCAGCTTGGCTTCTCCCACGCGGAGTTGTCGTTAAAGGTGCTCGAACAATGGAAGCTGCCGCTCCCCGTGCAAACCGCAGCGCGTTTTCATCACAACCCCGATGCCGATTCAACCGCCCCTGGGTTGACGCCTCTCAGCCGCTGCATTCAAATCGGCGACTTCGTCGTCAACGCGTTGGGCATCCGCGCCGTAACCGACACTGGCGCCAACGGCGAAAACGCCGACGCGGTGATGATTCTCCAGGCCCTAGGGCTTGGCGACAAGGCCGATCGGATGATCGACTCCTTCAACAAGGATATGGAAGCGCTGCGCAGCGTGCTCTAGTCGATCATTTCGGCGACGTAGACCTGGGTTGTTCCGCTGCGATCGCTTGCGAATACGACACTCTTCTCGTCGTGAGAAAACGACGGGTGCGGGTGGGTCCATTGCGGGCCGTAAACCGTATCGGTACCCGCTTCCATCCAACTCAACGTGCCTGTCGCTTTCGCGCCGCTGCGCGCGGCGGCAAAGTCTTCGGCCAGCGCGTAACGGCTCGTCTTCCACTGCGATCCGCCGTTGGACGCCTTCGATTCGCAGATCAATCGACGTTGGCCCGTAGCCACGTCGACGAGGAAAATTCCGTCGTCCGGATGATTAGTGTCGCAGAGGATTTTTGTTCCCGCGCGATTGGGCGTGATGTGCCAGGCGTTGAAGGATGCGATTGTCCGGTGCGCGCGCGAGGTCCAATTCATCACACGCAGTTCGTGCGGCCAGACGGTGTAGACGATGTCGCCTGTCGTGCCGAGAAATGTTTCATGGACGATGAAGTAGTCGTTGCCGTGCTGGTGAAGGCACTCGAGTGCGGAGCCGTCGCGCTTTACCCGGTGCATGCGCGGCGCGGGGTCGCCCGCGAACTCGATCCACTCCTTCTCGTTGGGGTGGAACTGCGGATGGATGACGGTGCGCGGATACGGAATGATGTTCCAGTTGCTCCCGTCCGCTCTTCCGACGGCGAGGCCGGACTGCCCGTCTTTCTTGATCGCCGCGACGAGCCATTCACCGGCGCGATCGAGCGACGGTTCACCCATCGAGCCGGTACCGAAGTCGACGACACAGGTTTCCGCCAGCGTCGCGAGGTCGATCCACCAGATCGCCGCGCCGCGCACGAAGAACACGCGCCGTCCATCGGGATCGATAGCCGGGGAGAACGGATGAATCGGTGCGCCTTCGGTCAGTTGTCTGACAATGCCGTGGGGAAACTCCGTCACGGCGAACAGTTGCCAGCCGCCGGTGCGGTTCGAAATGAAGAGCATCGTAGCGCCGTCTGGCGTGAAGGACGATTGCAAGAAGTACGTGGCGTGATTGATCGACCCGGCATGCGAGGTCACCTGCAGCACGCGCGCGCCCGTTGCCGCATCGCGGAACTCACGCAGCTCCGATGGCGTTTCCCTTCCGTTGGTCATTGCTTCTTGCGGAGAAATATCATGTGCTGCCAGGGCAGCGAGTCGAGCACCTTGTCGATGCGGAAACCCTCGGCCCCGAGTTCGGCGCGCACTTCCTCGATCGACATTTTGTGCTCCAGGCGGATCGGCACGGTCTTATCTTCCTTGCGGAATTCGAGCAGTACCAGCACCCCTTCCGGCTTCAGGGCCTTCGCGACGGACCGGAGCATCTCTTGCGGCTTCGCAAACTCGTGATAGACATCGACGAGGATGATTAAGTCTTGCGAAGCGTCCGGCAGCTTGGTCTCCGCCTCGCCGCCGAGCACCGGCACGACGTTTTTGATGCCGGCCGACGCCAGCCGTTTGCCTAGCAGCTCCAACATTCGTGGCTGAATATCGACGGCGTAGACTTTTCCTGAATCGCCTACAATTCGCGCCATTCGTACGGCGTAATAGCCGGTGCCCGCGCCTAGATCGCAGACCGTCATGCCGGGCTTCAGACCCAACAGCTTGATCGCTTTCGACGGCGCCTCTTCGTCTTCGCGCTCACGCCTCTCCAACCAATCGGCGCCCGCCGCCGACATCACCGGCGCAATCGCGCGCCCGCTGATCGGATGGACTTGCGGCGCCTTCTGCGCCGAAGCCAAGGCCGCGAGCGCCATCGCCAAAATCACCGGCATTTGCTTTTTGATCGCCAAGATTTCCATAATAGCTTCAATTACCGATTCGTTCGGATCTTTTCAATGCTTGCACAAAAACTCACACCCGTTCTCCTGGTCTCGACTTTGATTGCGTTGCAAGGCTGCGGCGAAAAGGCGGCGCCTATCTCGTCGTTCGCGATGGGACAGAAGGTGCAAGTCGGGAAAATTGTCTACAGCGTTCTCGAAGCCGAATGGCGCACCGATGTTCCGGGCGGCAAACAGTCCCCGAAAAACCGGATTCTGCAGCTGACCATGGCAATCACCAATAGCAGTTCGCAGGAGATTTCGATCCCCACGCTGCGCTTGCTGAACGCCAAGAGTGAGGAACACCCTGAGTACACCGAGATCGAAGGCAACATGTCGTGGATGGGATTGCTGCGGCGCCTGCAACCTTCGTTGACCGAAACCGCCGCGATCTACTTCGACGTTCCCGTGGGCGCTTACAAACTGGAAGTGGTCGATAACTCGGACGCCGAAAACGAAAAGGCTTCCTATATCGAAATTCCCGCCTCGCTCGCCCCGCCGCCCGTGCTCACCGGCGGCGACGCACCGAAAGCAAAATGACCCGGGCCGGAGCGCGCGCCACATTCGCTCTGCTCCTGGCCGCGATGCCGCTCGGCGCGCAGTCGCTTGCCGTAGTCGCTCCGCTCCTGGCGCAATACGATGGCGGGCCATCCATTCCGGCGGGCTTCGGTTACGGAAGCGGCGAATCGATTCACCTGACGTTCGATGTTGCCGGCTTTAGGCCCTCGGCCGACGACGATCCCAAAACCGACCTGGTCTGGGAATGTGCTGTGTTCGACGCCGCGGGCCTGTCGCTCACCGCGCCGAAAAAGGGCGCAGTGAAGGTCGAACTCGCCGCGGAAGACAAGAAGTGGCGGCCGCGCGTGCGCGTTGAATTTCCGCTGCCCGAGGCGATTGCGGCCGGCGGCGGCGAGATCCGGATTTCCGCGGTCGACCGCGTCGCCAAGCAATCCGCCGAGTTGAAAGTTCCGTTTCGAACGCGAGGCCTCAGTCTCGACGGCGTCGATTCGCTCCGCGCGCTGCGTTTCCGATTCCTGCGGGCCGAGGATTCCGCCGATCCGCTAACGGTCGCCGCGTACCGGCCAGGCGACACGGTCTGGGCGCGTTTCGAACTCGCCGGCTACAAGCTGGGGCCGTCGAACTCGTTCCATGTCAGCTATGGACTGGAAGTGTTCCGCGCCAATGGGGAGAGCCTTTTCAAACAGGAAGAGGCCGCCAACGAATCCGGTCAGTCGTTCTATCCGCGCCGCTACGTGTTCGGCGTGCTGAGCCTGCAATTGACTAAAGACCTCGCGCTCGGCGAGTACACGATCCTGCTCCGCCTGAAGGATCACAGCGGCAACGCCACCGCCGAATCAAAACATTCTTTCCGCGTTGAGTGAGAATTTTCCAGCGGCGCGCCCACTGTGTTCTATATGGGCCTGTTTCGGACCCGCACGGCCGCGGTATTCGGCATCGACGCACATCTCATTGATGTCGAAGTCGATCTCTACCAGGGCGGCAGCGCGCGCGACTTCATCACGGTGGGCATGCCCGATGCAGCGGTTCGCGAAAGCCGCGAGCGAATTAAATCGGCCCTGCAGAACTCCGGGTTCGGCTATCCCGCCAAGGCCGTAACGATTAATCTTGCGCCGGCGAATTTACGGAAGGAGGGCCCTGGATTCGATCTGCCGATGGCGCTGGCGATCCTGGGCGCCACCGGCGCGCTCAAGCGGAGCGAACAGCACGCGTTCGCGGGTGAGTTATCGCTCGACGGCACCGTCCGTCCCGTACGCGGCGCGTTGTCGATGGCCGTTTGCGCGCGCGAAGCAGGGCTGCGTTATCTTGTCGTGCCGAAGGAGAACGCGGCCGAAGCCGCCGTTGTCGAGGGCATCCGTGTGCTGGGCGTGCGGCATCTCGCCGAGGCGGTATCGGCGCTGCGCGCACCGGAGGAGTTCGCCTCCGAACCACCCGCCGCGGCCGCGGCGCCGGAAGAGTCGTTTCCCGACTTCGCCGAAGTCCGCGGGCAGACAACGGCCAAGCGCGCGTGCGAGGTCGCGGCATCGGGCGGCCATAACGTACTTTTCGTCGGACCGCCGGGCTCGGGCAAATCGA
>VFZQ01000183.1 GCA_016871135.1 Acidobacteriota bacterium
CGGCGTCCACGAATTCGCGGACTGAGTGGAGTTGGCCGGTGGCGATGACGTAGTCGTCCGGAGCGGGCTGTTGCAGCATCATCCACATTGCGCCCACGTACTCTTCTGCGTAGCCCCAATCGCGCAGCGCGTCGAGATTGCCGAGGCGCAGTTCGTTGGTGAGGCCGCCGAGCACCCGTGCAACGCCGGAGGCGATCTTGCGAGTGACAAATTCATGTCCTCGGCGAGGCGATTCGTGATTGAACAAGATACCCGAAGAGGCGTGAATGCCGTAGCGCTCGCGGTAGTTGCGCACCAGTTCGAAACCGGCCACTTTGCTGATTCCGTAGATGGAGCGCGGGCGGAACCGCGTGTGTTCGTTTTGCGGCGCGAACTCGGCGCTGCCGAACATTTCCGAGGAGCCGGCGAAGTAGAAGTGGCACTCAGGGACGAGGTCTTTCAGCGCGGCAAGCAGGTAGTGGGTGCCGTTTATGTTTGCCGTGAGTGTGGAGAACTCGTCGTCGAAGTCGTAACTGACGAAGCTGGCCGCGGCCAAGTGATAACACTCGTGCGGGCGGATCTTGGCGACGGCGTTAAAAATGCCGGCGTAACTTTCAAGCGACGCCGGGTGGAGATGGATGCGGTCGAGAACAGGCAGCAGGTTCTCCATCCTGTACTCGGGCGCTTCGATGCCGGCGCGGCGAACGAGTCCATGTACCTCATAGCCTTTCCCGAGCAGTAACTCGGCCAGATAGGAACCGTCTTGGCCATTGATGCCGGTAATCAGTGCACGCTTCGTTTCCATCGCCACCGTCTATCGAATCACAATTCCTAGACGGCGCGCTACCCACGTGTCGTTCCACCTGCGGACGAACGCGCCGAAGCTCATGACTTGGCGCCACTCTTTCCAGAAGGGAACGGGGTTTGACCAGTTCAGCATCGAACCGATCAAGAATGCGAAGACGTATTTGGTAAACGATGGGCGGAGCGGTTCAAAGAACTGATCGCGCTGGTCGAGGAGAAACGACGCGTAGCTGTGCGCCCAACGAAACGGGATGTAACCGTGGTAGTGGCGCAGTGCCTTGTTCGCTTCTTCAAAGCCGATCGTCCGCTGCCGAAAGGTCTTATTCTCCTTGTGCATGCGCGAGTTGGCGAGCAGCGCGTCGATGCGCAAGAGCTTGTGTGATTGGGCCAGGCGCAGCCAAAGTTCGTAATCGAAGGCGACCTGGAAATCTTCGTTGAAGCCGCCGGCGTCGCGCAGGACTTGCGTTCGGATAAAACACGCCGGTTGGCAGATATAGCAGTGTTCCTTGAGCGTTTCGCGGTCGAATGGTTCGGTGGGGTAACTGGAGATGCGCTGGCCTTTTTCGTCGATCCAATACGCATTTCCGTAGACCGCGGCGACATCTTCGTTGGCTTCGAGCCAATGCACGGCGGTTCGGATGGCGCCGGGGAAATAGGTGTCGTCGGCGTTCAGATACGCAAAGTATTTGCCGTTTGCGTACTGGAGGCCTTTGCGGAGAGCTTCGGCGGGGCCTCCGTCACGTTCGACGACCAGGCGGACGTGATCGGGATGCTTAGCCGCGTAACTTTCGATGGTTTCAACGGTGCCATCGGTCGAGCCGCCATCTACGAGGATGTACTCTATGTTGGGATAGTCCTGCATCAGCACGCTTTCGATTGTCCGAGCAACAAACGCCTGCGTGTTTAGACACGGCGTCACAATCGTGACGAGGGGTGCTTGGCTGTGGCCGGGCTGCATCATGGTGCTCGCGGTGTCGCTTCCTGGTAGAGGGAATAGAGATCTTTTTCCGGGAGACTCGAAGGCTCGAATCATCGCCTCCGATTCCTCCGAACCGGTCAGCGGCTAGTAAAAGTGCGGGAACACAATCCCGAGCCTGCTATCAGCTAGCAGACGTGGAGTACCAGTATATCACCTTTTAGTTAGGGTGGAAGCCCTAATTTTGGGCAGCGCTATTGGCCGTGGTGGCCAGTTTGCCAAGAACTACCAGCTTCCGGCAGATCCCTTCTCGGGAGAATTTGTCGTTGCGCGGTTCGGAATTATCTGTGCATGATGGGCATTGATCCGTCGCGCGGTCTGAGAACAGCCCAAGCCCATCCTCGGCGCGATCGAATTGCGAAAAGTCCAGACGCAGGAGGGGAGCATTCTCCAGAATGGACTCAGCTCGATGCCCTGGTCTCCGGCTTCTGTTGGCGGACATTCAGTAGAGGGAGTATAAGCCGAAGGAAAAGGGGCGTGAAGTCTGCTCGTATATTACAGGAGTAGCAACGCTCGTCGAGCCGCTTCCACGCCGCGATACTGTGCCTCTTCGAAAATGGAGAAGCCGGAGAGATCCGCCGTCGCCACGAAGAACCGCTCGCGTCCTTTGATCCACGCAAGCCGGTGGGGGTTGGTGAGAAATCCCGGTGTTGGGCGGATCATCGCATGGCCGATGCGGAACATGTCGATGTGCGAGACGCACTGGCGGATGTCTTTGTGCGGGCGTTCGAGGTCGGTGAGGATGCGCTCTTTCCACGTGTTCCAATCGGTGCTTAGAAGATCTTTGCGTGCTTCGCTCGGCGCGCGGCCGGAGAGCGCGTAGTAGTAGGTCCACACGGTTTTGTCGATGCGGGCGCGAACGTCCTGATGCGTGGCCACGACGTAGCCCAGTGAGGGCGAGCCGTAGATCACGTTGTCCCAGGCGGCTTCGCCGTGGCGCTCGGCCGGGATGCGGTCGAGTGTTAGATTCGCGACCAGCCACGGCGACCAATCGAGGCCTTGCGGCTTCGGGACGGATGGATCGAGATGCGGCAACAGAAAAGCGGGCGCGGCGTAGATGACAACGCCCGCTTCATAGATCGTCTTCGGCGTGTGGACGCGCCACTTTGTGCCGGACTTCTCGATACGGAATACCGGGCTCTCGGTGCGAATGTGGTCTTTTACTTTCGCCGCGAGGCGCGAGGCGATCCATCCGTTGCCTTCGGGCCACGTGAGCGGGCCTTTCTCTTCATGTTCGCGCGCGGCGAAGTAGTGAATGCCGGCCCAGGCGCTGGTCTCGTGAGAGGCCGCGCCGAAGTCGTCGCGCGTCGAATAATCGGCGAGCCAGTGCAGATAGGGCGAGGTCAGCTTTTGCTGGGCGAGCCAATCTTTGAAATTGATTTGATCGAGCGGCGAGGGCTTAGGCGTGGCGGGAATTGTGAACTGACCGGAGGCGCGGAATTCGGCCACACGGGCGGCGAATTCCTTGAACTGGCGATGGTCCTCGGCGGTGAGGCCGACTTCGGGTTCGATCGCGTCCTGCCAGCGGCCATGAATGTAGAGCCGCTCTTGCGGAGAATGACAGAGCCAGCGTTCATCCCATTCGCCGTCTTGCAACAAGCCGAGCTCAGTGAAGAGATCGCGCACGAGGGTCGACTCTCTATTCGGCACGGGCACGTAGTGCGCGGCCCACGGGTAGGCGCTGATCTCGTTTCGGCCCGACCGCGAGTTGCCGCCGGGTTCGCGTTCCATTTCAAGCAGGACGAAGTCGTGGAACCTATTGCGCTTCAGCCACCAGGAGGCGGACAGTCCGCCGATGCCTCCGCCGACGATGACGACCGGGACTTTCTCGATGGCGTTGCCGCCTTTGACGGCGCGATCGCGAATGGCATGACCGGTGTTCTGCGACTCGAAGACGAAGCCGCCGCCGATGCGGCGCTCGGCTTTTGCAGTGAGCCCGATCAGGGCAACGCGGCGGGTGATCAAAACGCTTTTCGCAATCGCTCGCTGGCAGCAGCGAGCGTCTCTGGCTTTTTGCAGAAGCAAAAGCGAACGTAATTCTTGCCCAACTCGGGGCGCGAGAAGAAACTCGATCCGGGCACGGCGGCGACGCCGGCGTGCTCGATCAGGTGTCGCACGAATTCGACGTCGTTGGCGAAGCCGAATTTTTCTATATTCGTCATCACGTAATAAGCCCCGCGCGGGCGGAAGCATTCGAAGCCGGCGGCTTCGAGGCCGTCGGTCAGCAATTGCCGGCGTGCGCCGTATTCGATCGACAGGTGATCATAGAAAGCCGAGTCGGCCGCGAGCGCGGTGATGCCCGCGTGCTGCAAGGGCGTGGCCGCGCCGACGGTGAGAAAGTCGTGGACTTTGCGGATCGAATCGGTCAGATCCGGCGCGGCAAGCACCCAGCCCACGCGCCAGCCGGTGACCGAATACGTCTTGCTCATGCTGTTGACCAGTACGGCGCGCTGGCGCATGCCGGGGATCGTCATCACCGGCACATGCACGTTGCCGTCATAGACGATGTGTTCGTAGATTTCGTCGGTGATGCAGAGCGCGTCGTGCTCGATGCAAAGGTTGGCGATGAATTCGATTTCGGCGCGCGTAAAGACTCGGCCCGTCGGGTTGTTGGGCGTGTTGAGGATGATCGCCTTGGTTTTCGACGAGAACGCGCGGCGCAACTCTTCGCGGTCGAAGGTCCAATCGGGCGGGGTTAACGTGACGAGCTTACGCGACGCGCCGCAGAGCTGCAGATCGGGGTGATAGTTTTCGTAGTAAGGCTCGAAGACGATGACTTCGTCGCCTTCGTTGACGGTGGCGAGCAGCGACGCGATCATGCCCTCGGTCGAGCCGCAGACGACTGTGATTTCGCGCGCGGGATCGATGTCGAGATCGTAGACGGCTTTGTATTTGCGCGCGATGGCGTCTCTGAAAGCGGGCACGCCCCAGGTGATGGGGTATTGATTAAACTCGGCGGCGATGGCGTCGGCCGCGGCCTGCTTGAGGAACGCCGGAGCGGGGAAGTCGGGGAAGCCCTGCGCGAGGTTGACGGCGTTGTGTTTCATCGCCAGTCGCGACATCTCGCGGATGACCGATTCGGTGAACTCAGCGGTGCGCGCGCTTCGGAACTGACTTCGGCCGCTGTAAGCGCGCACAACGGACTCGCTTCCGCGTGGCGAATCGGCGATTGGGTCGCCGCTAACGGGCCGCTCGGAAGCGGCCTGTGCGCTTGGACGCGGCAACGACAGGCTTTGGCTCATTTGTTGATTTTATAAGAGCGAGGTCGCGCGCGTACAGTTTCTTGTAAACAGAGGCGTTGCGTAGAACGCTCTGGATGTAGTCGCGCGTTTGATCGAACGGAACGGTTTCGATGAATTCCGCCTGTTCTTCGTAGTTGGTCCATCGCCGCCATTTGATCGCGCGCGAGGGGCCGGCGTTATAGCCGGCGAGTACGTCTTCCCATCGGCCGTTGAACGACGCGAGCATCGTTTTGAGATAGAAGGTGCCGAGGCGGAGGTTGACGGCGGGGTCGAAGAGCATCGGCGTCGAAAAGCCGCGCATGCCCACGCGGCGGCTTAGTTCGCGGCCTGTCGCGGGAAGGATTTGCGTGAGGCCATAGGCGTTGGCGTAGCTGATGACTCTGGGATTGAACTCGGACTCCTGACGGATGAGGCCGGCGACGACAAACGGATCGACGTTGTTCTCCTTTGCGTACTTGTGCAGGTCTTCCTGAAACGGAAGCGGGAACGCATGGCGCCAGAATTTTTCACCCGCGGGATCCCACGGGAAGTAGAGATAACCGGGCAGCAAATTCTTTACGTAGCGCAGGCCTTTGTCGGCTTGGCCGATGGATGTCATGAACTCAGCGAGGTCGGTGGCGAGCCGGATCGGCGATGCGAATTCGCGTGCGCCGTGGCGCAGTTCCTGTTCGACATAGTTGTCGAGACCGGCCAAACGCAACAGGGCCGCGCGTTCGCGGCGGTTTTGCGCGCTTGGTGGTTCGATTGCCGACAAGGCGGTGCGCTGCGGCCAGCGGACGTTTGCGATCCACTGCGTGGCGGCGGCGTCGGCTTGCGGCAGGCCGTTTGCGCGGTCGGCCGAAATCAGCGCGTAGTAGGTGTTGGGGAAACGGGAAGCGGCGGCGTCGAAGTAGGCGCGCGCGACAGCGGGCTTGTGGCGCTTCTCTTCGATGCGTCCAAGGAAATACAGGGCCGCGTTCGCTTTTTCGGAGTGTGGGAAGCGCTGCAGGTGTTCGCGCAGCAGTTGTTCGGCGCCGGCGCGGCGGCGGAGATAGGAACTCCACACCACCTTCCAATGGCAAAAGGACGCCTTCTCGTCGCGATCGTACTTGTCGGCGCAGGCCTTGTAGAGCGGTTCGTAGGCGGCGAATTCGTTCTCTCGCAGATGGCGATCGGCTTCGGCGAGCAGCGCGTCGAGATAGGCGCGCGAGCCAACGTGATTCATCGCGAGCCGGCGGAAGGCGGCCGTGCGATCGGCTTCGAGGTTCATCCGGCGAGCGGTGTCGTAGAGCAGGCCTGTGCGCTCGGCGTCGGCTTCGGGAGTGGTAAGCGTTAGGGCGGCGAGTCCGGAGCGGACCGCCGGGTATCGGCGCGCGCGGTGGTCGATCGCCCATGTGCGGACCAGAGCGAGTTCACGCTGCGCGGCGGGCCAGTTGGCGGAAGCCTGCGAGAGTTCCGTTCGGAGCGAGGCCGCTTGCGCGCCCGACGCTTTTTCAATCCGCGCGAAATAGTTCTCCGGCGTGGCGGACGGAGATCCGAGAGCCTTCCATTGAACGGCGGCCTGCACGGCTTCGGCCGACGAAGGATAGCGGAAGTAGACGCGCGCGTAATCGTCGCCCGACTTCGACGCTTCGGCGATAGCCATGTCCCCTTGCGGTTGCGGGAGCGCGGCCTCTTGCGATTTAAGAATGCGTAGCGCCTGATCGGGTTTGCCGACGGCCTGCGCCGACTTCGCCGCGAGCAGCGCCGCGCGGCCGGTGATCGGCGAACCGCCCGGCTGTTTCCATACGGCATCGAGCGCTGTGAGCGCGTCTTCGTGACGGTTCAAGCCGGCGAGCGCTTGGGCTTTGAAGAACGAGACGTAGTCGTCGATTTTCGCGAGCGGCTTGGCGGCTTTGTCGAGGAAGGTGAGCGCGGCGGCGTGGTTCTGCCCTTCGATATTTGTCACGCCGAGAGCGAGCCGCGCAGCGGCCGCCTGCGCCGTGTCGCCGTTGCGGGTGATGCACTTTTCGACCTGTGCACGTGTTTGTGGTGTGAGTTTGGCGCGGAGCGCGCGAGATTCCGCTTCGCAGGAGGGCGCTGCGTTGGCGGCGATCGCGATGAGGCTCAGCGCGAGGACCTCTTTCGCGGCGGCTACGAGGGACCTGCGCTCGGTCCCGGTTGGCGTCGCGGTTACACTTGGCGCGGGCGCGATGAGAGGCATCGCAGGTCTTACATCACGCAGTTCCAGCGATGCCGCGGCGATCGTCATTAGAAGCTCCAGCGCGTGCACATCGGGCAAGCCTTCGGCGAGCAGGACGCCAAGCACGCGTGTCTTGCCGACCAGCGGAAACAGATGCGCGCGCCGGCCGGGATCGCCAATCGCATTCGCGATGGCTTCGGAAAGTTCGGAGGCCGCGTGCAAGGCAACGACGGTTTCCTTCGTTTCAACCGCCTGTCGAAACGCGGGCGCATCGGAGGCGGCAATCGAAGTCGAGGGCTGGTTGGCGCCGCGCGTGGCGTCACAGTGCAACATCGCGCCATCAACGCGGAAGAACAACACGGCCGACGCAAAGCGGCCCGCGGTGTCGGCCAAAATCTGCGTCCACTGCTCGGTCGACTCGGCTTGCCGCAGGGCGCGAGCCGCCTGTTGGAGTTGGCGCAGACGGTCGTCGATCGCGCTTGCGGGATTCATGCTAGTCGTCGCTCCCGAAGAAGTCGCCAACGCCGCCGAGCAAGCTGTGTTCATCGCCGCCCGTGCCGCTCGGCGCGAGTTCCCGGCGCAGCTTTGAAAGCGTCATGCTCTGCACGATGACGCGGCCGGGGCCGGTGAGCGTCGCCAGGAACAACCCTTCGCCGCCGAAGATCGCGGTCTTGATACCGCCGACGAATTGGATGTCGTAAGTCACGCTCTCTTCAAACGCCACGACGCAGCCTGTGTCGACTTGCAGCGTTTCGCCGGGGCCGAGTTGGAAGTCGACGAAATCGCCGCCGCCGTGAATGAATACGGTGCCTGGGCCTGTGAGCCGTTCGAGGATGAATCCTTCGCCGCCGAAAAAGCCCGCGCCGAGTTTCTTGGTGAAGGCAATGTTCAATTGCACGGTCGTCTGCGCGGCTAGGAAACTATCGCGCTGCACCAGTACCGACTGCCCGTTTTGCAAATCGAAGTTCTGAATACGCCCCGGATAGCTGCCCGCGAAGCCGACCTCGCCGGCTTGCATCGCGCGGAAGTAGGTCAGGAAAAGGCTCTCGCCCATTACCGTACGCTTCAGCGCGCCCCAGAGTTTCTGTCCGATGGTGCCGCCGGACATGCGTGTTTCCCAGTGGATGCTTGGCGTCTTGTAGAGCATCTTGCCGGCTTCGGCGTACAGTTCCTGGCCCGGTTGCAGCTTGACGCGCACGACCTGCAAGTTGTCGCCTTGGATCTTGTATTCGAGCGGCTGCAAGGGCGGCGGTGTGGCGCCGCCCACATCCATGCCGGATGGATTTCCGCATTGCGGACAGAAGCGCGCTTCGTCGGCGACCATGCCGCCGCATCGCGAACAGTAAGCCATTTTTCGGGGGAGTCCTCTCGTTTCGTATTTTACAATGGTGGATGAATTCGCGAGTAACTGTTTTCCTGTGTTACGCGTTGGCCGCGCAGATTTTGGCCGCGCGGAGCGGCGGCACGTTTTGCGGAACGTATCCGGAGCGGTGGCGCGAGG
>VFZQ01000184.1 GCA_016871135.1 Acidobacteriota bacterium
CACTGCGATGGGGACCGGCAACAACACGCTGATGGCCTCGCCACGCAAGTGGCGGCAACACGGCAACAGCGGCATGTGGGTCAGCGACTGGTATCCCGAAATCGCCAAACACGCCGACGACCTCACTGTCATTCGGTCCTGCTGGGCCAACGGTCTGAACCACGTCGGCAGCGTCTGCCAAATGAACACCGGTGATATTCTCGCCGGACGTCCGTCGCTCGGCGCCTGGGTCACCTACGGACTCGGTTCGGCGAACAAGAATCTTCCAACGTTCGTCGTCCTGACCGACGACAAGGAAGTCCTCGGCGGGCCGAAGAACTGGAGTTCCGGCTTTCTCCCGGCGACGTTCCAAGGCACGCAGTTCCGCCAGGGCGACACGCCGATCTTGAACCTGAAGCCGCCCACCGGAGTTGACGACGCGCGCCAAAAGAGCCGCCTCGCATTCCTCAAGCAGATCAATGAGCACTGGGGCGCCGACAAGACCGAAGATACCGAACTCGACGCGCGTGTCCGCAACTTCGAACTCGCCTACGAGATGCAATCGGCCGGCGCCGAAGCCGTCGATCTCTCCAAGGAGACCGACGCGACCAAAGCCATGTACGGCATGGACGACGAAGAGACGCGCCAATTCGGACAGAACTGTCTGCAAGCGCGCCGTCTGGTCGAGCGGGGTGTGCGCTTCATCGAACTCTATTGCGGTTCCGGCTCCGGTTGGGACGCACACTCGAACATCGAAGGCAATCACGGCAAGTGGTGCCGCGTGTCCGATAAACCGATCGCCGGTCTGCTCGCCGATCTCAAACAGCGCGGCTTGTTGCAGGACACGCTCGTCGTTTGGGGCGGGGAATTCGGCCGCACGCCGTTCAACGAAAAAGGCAACGGCCGCGATCACAACCCGTGGGGCTTCACGATGTGGATGGCGGGGGGCGGCGCCAAGGGCGGCCACTACGTCGGAACCACGGACGAAATCGGCCTGCGCGCGGTGGAAAAGCCGTGCCACGTTCACGATATCCACGCGAGCATTCTGTACGCGCTGGGTCTCGATCACCTGCAACTCACCTACCAACACAACGGCCGGGCCGAGCGCCCAACCATCGTTGGCGGGAATATCTTCAAAGAGATCTTTGCTTGATTCTGTTTTTCCCAGTTGCGTTCGCTGCCCTCGATTCCGAGGGCGACCGCCAACTGGCGGCGCGATTGCAAGACCGGGATCCGCAGGCGCTCGCCGATCTCTACGACAAATACGGCCGCATGGCGTTTTCGATCATCGTGCGCATCGTTCGCGATCAAGGCGTTGCCGAAGATCTTACGCACGAAACGTTTCTTCGTGTCTGGAATCGCATGGCTGGTTTCGATACGCAGAAGGGCGCGCTCGGCCCTTGGGTGTTGACCGTCGCTCGCAACCGGGCGATCGATTATCTTCGAAGCGTCGACGGCCGCTCGCGGCAAAACGCGATCGAGCTAAGCGCTACCGAATCGCCGGCCGTCTTCGTCGATCTCGAAGCGAATCTGATTAACAGCGATCGTGCCCGGCAGTTGAAATCGGCCTTCGTGAAGTTGAACGACAATCAGCGCGCCGTTATCGAGCTCGCTTACTTTGAGGGCCTCTCGCAAACCGAAATGGCCGAGCGAATGAAACAACCGCTCGGCACCGTGAAGACCTGGGTGCGCACCGCGCTGCAAATCCTTCGCGCCGAACTGGAACAGGCGGTGCCCGCATGAACGAGATGTTCGAGCTATACGTTCTCGGGCTGTGCGAAGAACCGGAGCGCACGCAAATTGAAGAAGCGTTGCGCCGCGGCGATCCGGAAGCGAAAGAGTTGTTGCGCCGCGCGCTGGAAACCAATGTGATGCTGGTCGCGATGACGCCCGATGTTGAACCGCCCAAGCGGCTACGCAACCGGGTGATCGCGATCGCAAAACCGGAGACGCCGCGATGGACCTGGAATCTCGCTTGGATCGGCCTGTCGGCTTGTCTGGTCGCTGGCTTGGTCTACACCAGCGCCGACCGGCAACAGGTCACGGCCGAATTGGCGAAAGCGCGGAACACGCTCGAATTCCTTCGCGCGCCCGAGACGCGAATTCTCAACACCTCGGCCGCGGAAGAACAAAAGCCGGTCGCGAAAGTTTTTGTGAACCCCAATCGGGGCGTTCTGATCGTCGCATCGAACCTGCCGAAGCTGGACGCTGGACGGACGTATGAAATGTGGGTGGTGCCAAAAGCCGGTGGACCTCGCCCGATGGGCCTGTTCAAACCGAACGCCGACGGCAGCGCCACGCACTTCCAAACCGGACCAGTCAACTTAGCCGAAGCCGCGGCAATCGCGCTGTCGAACGAGCCCGAAGGCGGATCGCCGGCGCCGACCACGCCGCCGTTCCTGATCACGCCCGTCGGAGACTAACGATGGAATGCCGCTCCGGCTGCGGCGCTTGCTGTATCGCGCCTTCGATCTCGTCGCCGATCCCGGGGATGTCGGGCGGCAAACCCGCCGGCGTGCGGTGCATTCAGCTCAGCGAAGACAACCGTTGTCTTGTCTTCAACGACCCGCGAAGGCCAAGCGTCTGCGCCACGCTAAAGCCGTCACAAGAGATGTGCGGCGGCGCGCGACTTCATGCAATTCGTTTCCTCTCGCGCCTCGAAGTGGCGACTGCGCTTCGTGTAAAACAACCCGCAACTGTACTATACTGACCCCGATCAGGAGGCTTTCGAAATGCCGACGGTAATGCAACTGCAGGGATGGCGTTGCTACTTCAATTCCAATGAAGGCGACGAACCCATGCACGTCTACGCGCAGAAGGGCCAGGCCGAGACAAAATTCTGGCTGCATGCCGATCAATACGTCGCCGAAGAGGAATTCGAATCGAACCTGACGCCGCGCGGGCGGCGTGAGATCCGTCGAATCGTATACGTTCACTTCGACGAAATCGCCAACGCGTGGTACGACAACTTCGGAGGCCGGCGTGCCTTCTAATCTCACCGTCTACGCGCGCGATGTCGAAGCGACCGACTCGCATCTGATCATCACGACGCATCGCGGCAAACACGAAATTCGATGGGAGCTCTGCTCGGAAAAACTTTCGCAGGCCACGCAGGCCGAAAGAATGAGAATGGCCCTATCGCCTTCGGGTTCGTCGATTCGCTGGCCGCTTCTCGACGAAGACCTGGGCGTAGGGCCACTCATACTTCCAAAAAATTAGCGGTTAGTAGCGGTAGTGATCGGGCTTGTACGGGCCTTCCACCGGCACGCCGATGTAGTCGGCCTGCTTGGGCGTCAGGGTCGTGAGCTTCACGCCGATCTTTTCAAGATGCAGGCGGGCCACTTCTTCGTCGAGCTTCTTCGGCAGCGTGTAGACGCCGACTTTGTAGGTGTCCTTGTTGCGCCACAGATCGATCTGCGCCAGCGTCTGGTTGGAGAAGCTGTTCGACATCACGAAGCTGGGGTGGCCGGTCGCGCAGCCGAGATTGACGAGGCGGCCTTCGGCCAACATGTAGATGCTGTTGCCGGCGGGGAAGGCGTACTTGTCGACTTGCGGCTTGATGTTGGTGCGCACGACGCCGGGCGCCGCGTTCAGACGGTCGATCTGGATCTCGTTATCGAAGTGGCCGATGTTGCAAACGATCGCCTGATCCTTCATGTGCTGCATGTGTTCGAGCGTGATGATATCGACGTTGCCGGTCGTGGTGACGTAGATGTCGCCGAGGCCGAGCGTCTCTTCGATCGTCGTCACCTGATAACCCGCCATCGCGGCTTGCAGCGCATTGATCGGGTCGATTTCGGTGACGATTACGCGCGCGCCCATTGCGCCGAGCGATTGCGCCGAACCCTTGCCCACATCGCCGTAGCCGCAAACGACGGCCACTTTGCCTGCGAGCATGACGTCGGTGGCGCGCTTGATGCCATCGGCCAGCGACTCGCGGCAGCCGTACAGGTTATCGAACTTCGACTTGGTGACCGAGTCGTTGACGTTGATCGCCGGGACCAGCAGCTTTCCGTCCTGCTGCATCTTGTAGAGGCGGTGGACGCCGGTCGTTGTTTCTTCGGAAACGCCGCGCCAGGCGGCCACGACGCCGTGCCAGAACTTGGGGTTTTCGCCGTGCACCTTCTTGAGCAGGTTCTTGATGACCTCTTCTTCGTGGCTGCCCGACGGGGTGTTCACCCAGTCGCTGCCCTTTTCGAGTTCATAGCCTTTGTGAATCAGGAGCGTCACGTCGCCGCCGTCGTCGACGACGAGTTCCGGTCCTTTGCCGCCCGGGTGGGTGATCGCCTGTATCGTGCAGTCCCAATACTCTTCGAGCGTCTCGCCCTTCCAGGCGAAGACGGGAACGCCGGCGGCGGCGATGGCCGAGGCCGCGTGGTCCTGGGTCGAGAAGATGTTGCAGCTTGCCCAGCGCACCGACGCGCCAAGGTCGACCAGCGTTTCGATCAACACCGCGGTCTGAATGGTCATGTGCAGCGAACCGGTCACGCGCACACCCTTGAGCGGTTTGTCGGCCGCGTACTTCTTGCGGATCGACATCAAGCCGGGCATTTCGTGCTCGGCGATTCCAATTTCCTTACGGCCCCAATCGGCCAGGCTCATGTCGGCGACTTTGTAGTCGGCCGCGACGTTTACGGTAGAACTCATTTGTTGGAAAAATCTCCTTGCAAGTAGGATAGCACAATGATCCATCAATAAATCATGATTCTTTGATAGACTGATGTAAGACGTGCCCGCGCTCATTCCAGCCCTCCGATTGCTTGGCGACGAAAGCCGGCTTCGCCTGTTGCGATTGCTCGCGCGCGAAGAACTTTCGGTCGCGGAGTTGCAAGAGATTCTTGCGATGGGGCAGAGCCGGATTTCGATGTCGCTGGCGCAATTGAAAAAAGCCGGGCTGGTGGACTTGCGGCGTGTTGGACAGAAGAGCTTGTACAGCTTTGTAGCAAACGAGACGATCGCCGCGCTGTTGGAAGAAAGCGCGCGCGAGTTGCCGGAAGCTGCAAAGGACGACGAAGCGCTTCGCCTGATTCTTCGCAAGCGCAAGGACAAGATGCGCGGCTACTTCGACGAACTCGCCGGCCGGTTTGGCCGGCACTACGTTCCTGGGCGGTCGTGGAAGGGGCTGGCCGAGATGTGCATCAAGCTGCTTCCTCCGATGGTCATCGCCGATATCGGCGCGGGCGAGGGAACGTTGTCGCTATTGCTTTCGCAGCGCGCCGAAAAAGTCATCGGCGTCGACAACTCGGAGAAGATGGTGGAATACGCGGCCGGTGTCGCGCGCAAGAACAAGGTTTCGAATGTCGACTTCCGGGTGGGCGATTTGGAGGAGCTGCCGATCGAGGATGAGTCGATCGACCTCGCGTTGTTCAGCCAAAGCCTTCACCACGCGCTGCATCCGCAGCGCGCGGCGGCCGAGGCGTGGCGGGTATTGAAGCCGGGCGGCCGGATCGTCGTGCTCGATTTAATGAAGCACAACTTCGAGCAGGCGCGCGAGCTGTACGCCGATGTCTGGCTGGGGTTTTCTCCGGCCGAGCTGAACGAATTCCTCCGCAAGTCGCGGTTCAAGGGCATCGATGTTGTGACGGTGCACAAAGAGGAAGAGTCGCCGCACTTCGAGACGCTTTTGGCGGTTGGCGAGAAGCGCTAAATGGAAAAGGCTCCGGGCGAACCCGGAGCCTTTTGCAATTTCAAATTTCCGCTGGCGGATTAGTACTCCATCGGAACGCCGCCGGCCTTGCGCGCGCCCGCTTTGATGTTGGTCTTCGTTTTCATTGTTTTTCTCCTTGTTTGTTTTTCGAAGCTCAGTGGCTTTCACTGACTCATGCGCGGCGTGGCGGAAAAAGTTCTCATCAAAACGAAAGCCGCAGGGCGAACTGAATCTGCCGTGCCGGGAACGTCGAGCGGATCTGGCCGAAGGCGGCGTTCGAACGGTTCATCTGCGGGTTCGAGAAATTCGTCCGGTTGAAGGCGTTGAACGACTCGGCGCGGAATTGCAGCGCCATGTTTTCGCGGAACGGCAATGCGAACGATTTCTGAATGCCGATGTCGGCGGTTGCCAGTCCGGGACGGCGGGCGATGTTGCGGCCCGCGTTGCCGAACGGCCGGCTTGGATCGGTTGGCAGAAGAACCTTGGCCGGATCGATCCAGAAATCGTGGCTGCGTTGCCCTTCGGGCGCCATGATGTCGCCGGTCACGTTTGGCCGGTAACTGATGCCGCCGCGCCAATCGGGAAGCGTCTGCGATACTTGGAAGGCTGCGGCGGGGGTGTAGCTGAGATTGATGGGTTGGCCGCTCCACATGCTGTGAATCCAATTCAACTGCCAGCCGCCGAGCAGATAGTCGGCCGCGAGCGGAATGTTGGATGCATACTTGCGGCCTTTGCCAAACGGCAGTTCGTAGATCACGGCGGTGGTGTTGTTGAGGCGCTGATCGAAATCGGAAGCGGCGCGTTCGGCGGCGAGAGCATAAAAGCTCTGCGGGCTCGCACGGCCGCCCGAACCACCCTGCGCTTCAAGGGCTTGTCCGGTTGTGTCAATCGCTTTGGAGTATACGAACGAATTGAGGAAGCTGAAGCCGTTGGTGAACTTGCGTTCGAAGCGGGCTTGCAGCGCGTGATAGTTGGCGCGGGCGGCGGGGAACGTCACCGTGATGGCGCTCCAGTCCGGATTGGGGCGGCGCGCTTGAATCGATGCGTTCTCGCCCGGGCGGTTCGGGCGCGCCTCGTTGTAGTCGGCGAAGACGATGAGGTGATTCGAGTTGTTCCCGACATAGCCGAGATCGATCACGGTGTTGCGCATGATTTCGCGTTGCACGGAGAACGACCAGTTCTGGACGTAGCCTGTTGGCGAGTCGCGCGGAATATAGGAGATGTTGGACAGAAGCGGGCGGAACTTGTCCGGATCGGTGAGGCCCGCCGGATAGCCAGCCTGCGTTGGGCGGAACGTTGCGTCGGTTGGCCGTTGCGCGATGGCCGCGATTACAACTTGCGGGCCGTTGATGCCGAGGATGTTGCCGCCACCGGCGCGATTGAAGTGAATGTAGGAGATGCCGTAGCCGCCGCGAATGACCGTTTTCGGATTCATTGAGTAGGCGAAGCCGAGCCGCGGCGCCCAATTGTTCCGGTCGGGGTTGACCTGCGCGCGATCGGCGATGGAGCCGGACTTGGCGGGAATCAACCGGTTCGAGGCGGGATCGAAGTTCGACAACACGTTGCCCGCTTCCCATTGCGGCGTGGCGTACTCGTAACGAACGCCGAGATTCAAGGTGAGTTTCTTGGTGATCTTGAAGTCGTCCTGGAAGTAGACGTAGTTCATCACCTGGCGGTACTTGGCGATGTAGAAGTTGACGAGTTGATATTCGCTGCGCGCGCCAACCAGAAAATCGGCGAGGTTGTAGGTCTGCGAATCGAGGGCGCTCGGCGCGGGCGAACCGGCGGGGCGCGAGAACTGGCCGCCGTAGATGTCATTGCCGTAGAGCGGGTTTACGTCCTGAATTTCGGTGTGGATGCGCTGATACTCGTAACCGGTCTTCATGGAGTGCCGGCCCCTGATGAACGAGTAGTTGACCTTCGGATTCCAGACGGTGGGATGCTGCCATTGCGGGTTGGTCGCCTGACGGCCGAAATCGGAGAAGCCAGCGATTCCCTGGCGCGTCAGCCCGCCGGTGAGGCGCGGGTCTTCGCTCAATCCGGTGATGCCGTAGAGCGCGCGCATCGAGGGTCCGCCGAGGCCGAAGGGCTCCTTGCCGGCGTTGGTGCGCGAAATGCCGAAGCGCACTTCGAGCAGCGATGTGGGTGTTAGTGTGTTCGTCCAGCCGGTGGCGAGCGACTGATTGAGCACGCGGAGGAAACCGTTGCCTTCACCGCCCGATGGTCCTGGAATTTCGGGTTGTTGGAAGATGTTCGACTTGCGGTGCGAGGCGCGGACGAACGCGGTCATCTTCGCGTTGATCTGTCCGTCGAGCTTGAGGTCCATCTTGTCGTTGTTGTTCTTGTCCGAGCGCAGATTGACGAAGTTGTTGGCGCGCGCGGCACCATTGTTCGGTGCGGGGAGATTGCCGAGCACGGTGCGCGCGAACGGCGTGATGGCAGTGGGCGGAATCGGGGTGTTGGCGGGATACAGCGCGCCGGTGAGCGGATTCGTGACGGGGATGTTAAACGTCGCGGAGCGGTCGGCGAGCGTCGGCAGGTTGCGGAATACGGTGAATTTCTGGCGCTCGCGGAAGCCCTCGTAGTTGGAGAAGAAGAACGCTTTATTCCTGACGATGGGGCCGCCGAAGGTGAAGCCGAACTGATTGCGCTGGAACACCGGTTTGCCGGTGGCGGGCCGGAAGAAGCCGGCGGCGTTGAGTTCGGTGTTGCGCAGGTATTCCCAGGCGGTGCCGTGAAATTCGTTGGTGCCGGACTTCATCGTCGCGTTGATGACGGCGCCGGAGGATCGGCCGAACTCGGCGCTTGGATTGGCGGTGACGACCTTGAACTCGCCAACGGCATCGGGCGTGAGTTGCACGACCTGGTTGCTGAAGCCTTGGTTCGATGTGCCGTAGGCGTTGTTGTCCATGCCATCCATGAGGAAGTTGTTGAAGATCGAGCGCTGGCCGTTGACATTGAAGGCGCCTTCGCGCGGGGGATTGGCGAAGGCGTAGTCGGAGCGGCGGACGCCGGTAGTCAGCAAGGCGAGGT
>VFZQ01000185.1 GCA_016871135.1 Acidobacteriota bacterium
TGGAGGACCGCAGATGCACGCCCGCCCAAATCCCCTGCCCGGCGATTGCGAGGCCGATGAAGATCACCGCGGTCGCTGTCGTCCAAATCAACTCCAGTGTGTGATTGCCCTCGACCGCGCTCGCCTCTTGCCCGCGATCGCGGAATCGGAAGACCGTGACGGCGAGCAGCGCCTGCGCGATGACGAACAACACGCCGATCACCCAAAGCGTGAGCAGCAGATGCGAGTCGTAGTTCTTCGCGTGAGCCGATATCGCTTCGGGCAGCCACCACTCGGGCTGCACGAACAACAGGACTGTCGCCCCCGCCAACGCCGCAATCAAGATCGCCAATTGCATGAAGAAGACTAGTTTACGACGGGTGGCGAAGCGGATTCACAATGATGCTACTGTTTAGGAATGAGCACTGCGGCTCTGGACGGTCTACTCGATCCGCTGACCTCGTCGCTGGATCCAACGGCACTGCGGCAAATTTCGGATTACCGAATTCCCCCCGATGTGCAAGCGCGCGTCGACTACCTTGCGCAGCGAGCGAATGACGGAGAACTGACGCCTGACGAAGACGCCGAATACGAAGCCTTGATCGACGGCGCGGCCTTGATCACAATCCTGAGATTGAAGGCCAAGCGCCTGTTGGCGGCGTGAGTTCAGAATCCCTTCGCCGGCGCGTTCGCAGCCGGGCTGGGGATCGTTGCGAGTATTGTCGGCTACGGCAGGAATACAGCGAATTTGCCCATCATGTGGAGCACATTGTTGCCCGCCAACATGCCACTTCCGATAGTCTCGACAACTTGGCGTTAGCGTGCCATTTTTGCAATCGCAAAAAAGGACCGAACCTTTCAGGAATAGACCCGAAGACCGGCGAGATCACAGCTCCCTTCCACCCACGCCGCGACAACTGGCCGGAACATTTTCGGTGGAATGGACCGCTCATCGAAGGGCTCTCGGCCGCTGGGCGCGCGACGATAAACGTACTGGCGTTGAACGATGGCAGGCGAATGAGGCTTCGCATTCAACTGCTGGATGAAGGCCTGCTCCACTGAGGGCATTTCGGCAAGTGGAGCCGATCCCTTGCCTGGTGGAACGCTGCTGCCGTTGACCTTCCGGCATCGCGACCTTAGGCGCCGAAATCCGGGTCGCCGGTTGTATGACTGCTGCTCATCGACACGCAAACAACCGGTTCACGGCCGGGAAACTCTCCAACTTCGAATAGTGATGAACACGCGCCCCTTCGGGAATCGGCGTCGGCGCTTCGATCACGAAGTCGGCGAAGCCCGGCGCATTGAACGCGACAAAGGCCAGCCGCAGCGATTCGGCGGGCCTTGGGTAGCGCCGCGAGAGATCGGGAAACACGACCGGGCCGGAATCCACTTGATAGAGGTCGCGCGTGTCGTGAATGTTCATCGTCTTCACCGGGAATTCGATGATGGCGCGCAGGCCGGTGGAGGGGTCGGCGAGTTCGGTCTGCGCAACGATGGGCACACCCGCGTGCGTCGCCTCGCGGATCTCGCGATTCGAACGCAGCAGGCGGGCGCCTCGCGGCTTGACTAATTTGTAAGTCTGCCCTTCCCACATCTCGGCCGATTTTCGGACCTGCCGGTAGTCGGAATTCAGCCACGCTTTGCGGCGGAAGATCACGCCGTCCTCCGGCCCGAAAACGGGCAGGAAATCGTAGTTCTCCTTGTGGAAGAGCTCCTTCGGCGCAAAGGTGTTTTCGCTCTTGCAGGAGGCGCACTGGTAGTAATCGATGACTTCTGGGCCGATGATTCGCGTGCGCGATTCGACCCAGAAGCGCACACGGTTCTCGGCCCACTTGCCTTGCAGGAAAGACCGGCCATAGTCGATCGGCTCCATCCCGGACGGCGTTGCGGCGGCCAGCGTTGCGCCGAAGCTCGCCTCGAACAAGCTGCGGCGTTTCATTTCCCGGACTCCGCGAACCGGAACGCGTACAGGTCCGCGTCCTTCAATACGAAACGCAACCTGACGGGCGTGCCGGCGAGCTTCGCGACGTCGCCGGAACCCTTCCACGAAACGGCGCGGTCGACGGCATCGCCGAACGTTTCGTCGCAGTCGGCTTCGGCGAAGCCGGGAATGGCGCGGCCTTCTGGTGTCTGCATCTCGACACGCACGCCGCCCGCTGCCGATGTCGCGAAGTTGAGATGCAGGTGGCTGCCTTCAAAGCGAACGGGCTTCGTTACGATCTCGCCTCCGTTGTATCCCGCGTTGATCGAAGCGAATCCGTCCAGCCGCAAGCTGTAGCGGCGAACTTCGCTGCTGTCTCCGGTCCAATAGCTCTCGCTAGCGTAGAGCGAGAGTTCGTTGGCGGCGCCGGCCAGCGGCGACTTGGTCTCCACCAGATGCCAGGCGATGTACTGATGGCCGTAGTTCCACGTGCCGGGGCGCTCGACGCCGGGCCGCAGAAACGCTTCGTTCCAACGGTTGAAGAGCACGCCATCGCGGCTCGCCATGAGAAGCGCCTCAGTCACGGCCGTACCGTAGCGGAGGCTCGCGCCGGAGCGCTGTTGCCGGTGCTCCGGCTCCGGCAAGGCTCGCAGCGACGGTGACCACGCGCGCTCCAGATAGCGCGTCGGAAAACCGATGAGCAGGTGCGGCGCGCGATGATATGGCTTCACTTGATTGGTGTAGAGCTGCTCGGCCGGTGAGTCGACGTAGCGCAAATCGTCCGACTGTTTCCAATGCAGAAAATCAGGCGACGTCCCGGTACGAATGGCGCGAAGGCCACTCGGCTTCCACGCCTCGCCGTTGGTAACGCCTTCCGTAAATGCCCGCCAGTAGGCGCGATACTGCTTGCTGACCGGGTCCCAGAACGCGAGGTTCTGCGAATCGAACGCGCCGTTGGTGATCACAGGCGCGGTGATCATCGGCGACCAACGAAATCCATCTGGGGATTGCAGCGCGAAGAGGCCGTGGGCTTTTCTGTCGGCGGATCGCACGATGGCCTTGTACCGCGCGTTCGCGGGCGCTGCCGGGTTCTCGTCCTTGAACACCGCGGGGTGCGCGGCATCGAGATTAACACCGTGAAACGGGCCGGATGCCAGGACGATGTTGTTGGCCTTGCCGCCCTGAAACTCCACTAGATTCAGGTTCGGTTTGCGCCAGCGGATTCCGTCGCCGCTCTCCGCATAGCAGCAGAAGCCGGGGTGCTTGTCGGCGCGCATTTTTCCGCTCGAAATATCGAGGTGGTAAGCCTTGTAGTACATGCGGTAGAGGCCACCATCTTGAAAGACGCTGTGGTAGCCGCTGCCCGTACCTTCCCATTCGGCATCGTGGACCAACACGATTTCGCGCGACTGTGGATGGTGCAGGCGTAACGCAGCCGAGCCGGCGAGGCGGTCCACCAGGTAGCGGTCGACAAACAGCTCGCGCCGCTGGCCAATGTCGACAACGGACGTTGGGCTTTGCGCCGACAGCGCCGCGCCGCCGGCGGCGAGACGGCCGAAGTGACGACGGGTCATGAATGTCATCTTATCGCCCGGCTAGGGTCGCGGCAGCCGCAAGGTAAACACCGCCCCGCGCGATTCGCGGTTCTCGGCCGTCACAACGCCGCCGTGATCATTGACGATGGCGTGCACGATATGCAGCCCCAGCCCGCGTCGGCCACGCGAGCGCTTCGTCGTCACGTCCGCCTCGAAAACACTCGGCAGAATCGACGCCGCAATGCCGGGGCCGTTGTCCGACACGGCGATCATGATGGCGCTGTCGGACGCCGACGCGTTCACTTCCACCTCGACGCCATCGGGCGACGCCTGCGCGGCGTTGAGAAAGAGATTCACGAACACGCGCTCCCACGCCGCCGACGATCCCGGCAGCGCAATCGCTCCATCGATCGTCCGCTTGTGCGCCAGCGAGCCGCCTTTCGTAAACGTCAGCACATCGTCGGTGTGCTGCACGGCGTTGTCGAGGATCTCGCCGAGATCGCCCGACTCGGCAATCGAATCGGCCAAACTATCGACGATGCGCTCGCCGCGCTTCACGCTGCGCCGGATCGTCGATGCGAGCTTGGTCCATTTCGTATCGGTCGACAGCACATCCGCCACTTCCGACAGTGTCGAAAAAACGTTGTTCAAGTCGTGAGCCAACCCCGCGACTGTAAGTTCCGATTCGCCCTTCATAATTTCGTTACGCTCGAATGGCTTCTAGCGTAGCGAAAAATTCGGGGAAAGACACGGACGCGGCTTCGGCTTCGTTGACCACCGTCTCGCCGCCCTCGGCCGCAAGCCCCGCCACCGCGAACGCCATGCCGATGCGATGGTCGCCAAAGCTGTCGACCTCGGCCGCGCGAAACGTTTGCTTGCCAGGCACATGAAACCCATCGGCGTCAGTCTGAACCTCGACGCCCATGCGCCGCATGTTCTCGGCCACCGTCGCAATGCGGTCGGTCTCTTTGACGCGCAACTCCCCGGCGTCCTTCACGGTGAGGCCGTTCTCACTTGCCGCGCCGAGCACCGCGAGCACGGGAATTTCGTCGATCAACGCCGCCGTGAGCGCTCCCTCGATCACGCCGCCTTTAAACTGCGAGCTGTTGACCTGCAGGTCGCCGACTAACTCGCCGCCCGACGAGCGCACATCGAGAACTTTGATTCGCCCCCCGCCGCCAACCAGAAAATCGATCAGTGCGGTGCGCGATGGATTCACGCCGACATCGTAGAGAACGACGTTAGCGTCGCGGGCCATCAGCGTCGCGACCAGGAAGAAGGCCGCGCCGGAGAGATCGCCCGGCACGTACAACTCGCGCGGTTCGAGATCGCGGCCGCCGCGGATCTTGGCCGTACGGCCTTCGCTCGAAATATCGGCGCCGAACTCGCGCAGCGCAATCTCACTGTGATCGCGCGTCTTCATCGGCTCGGTGACAGCCGTTTCGCCGTCGATCGAAATGCCGGCGAACAGCACGCAGCTCTTCACTTGTGCCGAGGCCACGGGCAGTTCGTAGTGGATCGGCTTCAACTCGCGCGTGCCGTGAATCGTGATCGGCGGATAGGTGCCGTCGACGGCGTCGATGCGCGCGCCCATCTGCTGCAGCGGCGTCATGATGCGCTTCATGGGGCGGCGCGACAGCGACGGGTCGCCGAAGATCGTGGTTGAAAACGGCTGCGCGGCCAGGATGCCGCTCAGCATGCGGATGGTGGATCCCGAATTGCC
This sequence comes from Acidobacteriota bacterium, assembly GCA_016871135.1. Taxonomy (GTDB): domain Bacteria; phylum Acidobacteriota; class Terriglobia; order Bryobacterales; family Bryobacteraceae. Next base: position 5,159 of record VFZQ01000185.1, read on the forward strand.
CGCGTCCAAGTCGCCGGTTGGGGCCGACAACCCGCGCACACCTTTGCCGTGAACTTTGATCTCGCCGCCATCTTTCTCAACGGCGATGCCGAGCGAGGCGACGCATCCGAGCGTCGAGTGCGGATCCGCGCCCGCGGAGAAATTCTTCAAAACGGAGGTACCGTTGGCGAGCGCCGCCAACATCGCGTACCGGTGGGAAATGGACTTGTCGCCCGGAATGCGGACGGAGCCGCATAGAGCTTTCGAAGGTTTGATTCGGGACTGCATGTCAAACCTTTTATTGTATCGGCCTCGCGGCCTGGGCTACGCCGTTGCGGCGAACGCGGGCATGCTGTAGGTCAGCAATGGGCGCGGTGCGCGATACCGCTCGAAGCGGTAACCGACCCCAAAGACAGTCTGAATGTAGGTGTCGCCGAGTCCGCCCAGCTTGCGCCGCAGCCGTCGCACGTGCACGTCGAGCGTCCGTGTGCGCGTTCCCTCGCAATAGCCCCAGACCGTCGAAAGTAGAATATCGCGCGGCACGATTTCGCCGGCGTTGCGCGCCAGCATCGCCAGCAACTCGAACTCCTTCCGGGTCAGCGTCAGCCGCCGTGTGTCGAATTCCACCTGACCCGACATGTCGATCTGCAAGTGTTCGTCCCTATACATCGAAGCACGCTCCATGTAGGCAGAGTATGGGAGTTTGCTGAGGAGGTCGTAGCGAAGTTGTAAAGATTTTGTAAAAGCAGGGATGTTACGTGTGTATCTTCAAGAACGCGTACGCCTGCTCGCGGACGTTTCTAGGGAAATCGTGCTCGGCGTCGGGGTGTTCGACGACCAGGCGGCCCTTTGGGAACTTGGCGCTAACGGCCGAGGCGACATCGCGCACGCCCGATACCTCGAAGTTGGCATCGCGCAGCGGGGCGTTGACGAACACGGCGCGCGGCGCAATCGCTTCGAATACGTCGGTGAAGTCGAAGGGGACCTCGCGCGGGCTGTTGTGATAGACATCGGCGATGCGCGGCATGTAGCGCTGGGATGTCCAGCCCTTCAGATTGCCGCCGTAATATTTTGCGAACGCGTTAAAGCCGCAGCTTGTGACGACGGCCTTCAAGCGCGAATCGAACGCTGCAACAAACAATGCGTTGTGGCCGCCAAGCGAGTGGCCGATCACGGCCAGCTTTTTCGCGTTGACACGTTGGTGCGCGACGAGCACATCGACAGCGCGCGTGTGATTGACGATGGCGTACATCGTTCCGCTCTGGTAGCCGCGGGCGTAGACGTCGCGGTCGAAGTCGATGGTGTAGTCGCCGAAGCTCGGATAGTCCGGCGCGAGGCAGACCCAGCCGCGCTCGGCGAGTTCCTTTGCGTAGTGCAGATTCACCTTTGGCCCGCGCCCGATCGGCTCGTCCTTGCCGATGCGGGTCGTCTGATGCAGACAAAGAGCCGCGCGCGTTCGGCCCTTTCCTTTCGGCACGAGCAGCCATGCCGGCACCGTGCGGCCGGGTTCGGGTTCGAAGGTGATCTTCGAGCGTGTGTAGGTTCCGGCGTCTTCGGTCGATTCGGTGACGACGCGCAACGGCGAGCGGCGGTCGAGGGCGGGGAACGGCCCCATGGCCAGTTCCATCTTGCGGCGCGGCTCGGCGGATGCGCCCGCGGCGCTTAACAGAAGTCCAAATTCGCGGCGAGTCATGTTCGATTCAGCATACTGCGATCCCGCGCTACTTCACGCTGTGCGCGCTCGCATGCCGGAACAGAAACCCGGAGGCCGCGAACACTACGACAAGCCCCGCATGCCCGATCGCCATTCTCCGCGCCATGTCCGGCGGAGCGCCCGAGGGCAGCAACATCGAAATCGCCAACATCACCGCCGCCATTGCGAACAACGTGCGTGCCAATCCCCCCGCGTTCAGCCGCGCCAGGCCAGCGCCAATTACCCCTACCGCCAGCACGCTGAAATAGAGGAAAAGCGTGGGATTCTCCGTGCCCGTCACATGCACCATATTCGACCACGCTAAACCAAACCCGGCCGCGAGCGCCAAACCAACGCCCGCCTTATACGACCACGCTCCCATTCGCCGCGAGATCACCGCGTACCCCATTCCCACCAGAAAGAACGCGACGTACGCAACCGCGAAGCCGCTCACGCCCCAATGCCAGTCCGGCACGAACTGCGACGCGATCAGCGGAACCATCAGCGCGGCCAGCGCGCCCAGAGCCACTCGAAGCACGGTCTTTGGCATATGCGTTATGTTCTCCCGAATGATTCCAACCAGCGTCTCGCCGAACACCCACAGCGCGAGTCTGAACAGCCCCCGGCCTTTGGAACGACGCTCCCGGCACAGGTCGTCGAAGCTCTGCGCCATCCCCTCGCCGAAGCGCTCGCGAAACGGCCGGGGATAAAGCCGCAGCAGCTTTTCGTACCACCAGCGGCAGTGCTCGATGGATCGGTTACTGCCCATACGCGAACCGTTTCTTCGCAACGGCCACTACGCCGCGATACCGATCGAGTTCTGCCTCCAGCGCCGCCCGTCCCGCACTGGTCAGCTCGTAATAAATCCGCCGCTCGTCGCCCATTTCGGGATCGACGCGTTTATCGGTCTCTCTCACCAACCCGGCCTCCATCATCCGCCCCAACGATCCATACAGCGTGCCCGGGCCCATCTTCACCGTGCCCTGCGAGTCCGCCTCCACTTGTTTCATGATTCCGTACCCGTGCCGTTCTCCGGTCGAAAGCGCGAGCAGAATGTGCAGCACCGCGGGTGTCAGCGGACCGTTCGCCATGTAGGGAGAATATATCCGTTACGGATATATGTCAAGCCTCGGATTATTGCTCGGCGGGTTCCGCGTCGGGCCGCGGCTCGGGATACACCCACTTTCGAAACAGCCGACATTCGGGTTGGCAACCTCGCGGCCCAACCGCGTATCGCAAATTCTCAACCGGCTACGACCACATCTTCTCGCCTTCCACCAAATACTTCTCGGCGATCAGCTTCTCGTTCAACTGAATGCCGTAACCGGGCCGGTCGCTCAGTTGAATGTGCCCCTTGACGATCATCTCCTTGTCGTAGCCGAGCACGTCGGGGTCGCCGTTGATGCCCTTTCCATCGCGGTTCATCGGGTTATTGACGAAGGCTTCGTGCGCCGTGAACTCGCGTACCGTCGCCGCAAAGTTAGCCGAAGCGATCGTCGCAATTGGCCCGGCGACGTTGTGTGTCGCTACGGGGATGTAGTAGGTCTCGGCAAGATCGGCGATCTTCTTCGCCTCCAGCAGGCCGCCGGCCATCGAAACGTCGATCTCGATGATGTTGACACCCTGATTCACGATGAATGGACGGAAGTCGTCGCGGCCGTAGAGATTCTCTCCCGTAAGAATCGGCACCGGAGACTTCGCCGTGAGCTTGACCCATTGCTCGTTGTAAGCGATCGGCAGCGGGTCTTCCAACCAGATCGGCCGCACCGGCGCCACCGCTTGCGCAAGCCGGAGCGCACTGTCAAAGTCGAGCTCCCAG
>VFZQ01000186.1 GCA_016871135.1 Acidobacteriota bacterium
CTCGCCTAGTAGTCGCCGTATGCTGCACTGCGATCTCGCTCTCGCCGTTCGCCTGGAAAAAGCCGCGGCGGCGATGGGCCGCGACGTTGTCGATACGCACCGCCGCCTATTCCCCGCGTCGAACGCGGCGTGGATCGACTGCGCCGGCGGAGTCGCCTCCTTTCTCGACGAAGCCTCGCCGCTCACGCAAATCAGAGGCGCCGGCATGATCACGCCGACAGCCGAATCCAGCCTCGACGCTGTCGAAGCGTTCTACGAAGAGCGCATGGCGCCCGTGTCGTTTGTGCTCTCGCCCTTCGCCGACGCCGCGCTCTTCACCTATCTGTCCCGCCGTGGCTACGAACTCGGCGCGTTCGAGCACACGCTAGTGCGCGAGGTGACGCCGCACGACGCCGATCCCGATGTCGCCGAAACCACCGACGAGCAAGAGTGGTCCCGCGCCATGGCCGAGGCCTTCTTCGACGTCGTCACACCCAGCGGCGTCGAACTCGCGCACACAATCTCCGCCGTTCCCACGTGCAAGAACGTGATCGTCCGAGCCGGCGACGATCCCGCCGCCGCCGCCCAAATCGACATCCGCGACGGCCTCGCAACTCTGCAATGCGACGGCACAATCCGCCGCTACCGCGAAGCCGGCCTCCAGAAAAAACTCATCCGCGCAAGGCTCCACATCGCCTTCACTAGCGGCTGCGATATCGCCACCGCCGACGTCCAACCCGGCAGCCTCTCGCACCGCAACTACGAAAAGTGCGGCTTCCAGATCGCCTACACCAAGGTGACGCTAATAAAGCCCTGCTTCTAATTTGCGCACGAACTTCGGCGCGGCATTATTGCGATAGCTGGTGCGAAGCAACTCCGTCACCTCCTCCCAGTCCGGCTTCTTCGGATCGAGCTTCAACGACACCCATCCATGTTTTCCGATGTACGGCGTCTGCACAAAGCGCGGGTCTGTCAAGAACAGGCTCATGTTGCTCTTGCCCACTTTGAAGCACAAACTCCACGCGCCCCCTTCAGCGCCGAACACGCTGATTACCTTGCCCTTCGCACCGCCCGCGCGAAACCACGGATGACCAAACGATTCCGTCTCGGCAACATCCGGCAGCGCGAAAGCGATCTTCCGGATCTTGTCGAGATACTTCGCGCCGCGCGCGTCGAGTTCAATGTGCACTGTTAGCCCTCCACCACAAGAATGCAACCGCGGCCAGAAATCCTCCAAACGCCTTGTACTCTTCATTGCGAAGATACAACGCCGAACGAAACGGTGTCGGCGATCCCGCGTACGAGAATCCCGGCGCGAGCAACGGCACCGCATCCGCATACGCGGCGTACGACGCAAACAGCTTCCGCAAATGCTGCTCCTCGGCTTCCATCACAGGAAAATATACCAGCGCGAAAACAGCCACGGAAATACCACCGACAACCCACGACCGCCCCGCGATAGCCAGTCCCACCGCCGCGATAAACGTGCCCAGATACAGTGGATTGCGCGTGAATCGATACGGTCCGCTATCGATCAATCTTTGGTTCTTCTCCAGATGCCCCGCCGCCCACGCACGCAGCGCCAACCCGCACAGCGACACGCCAATCCCAGCCGGCAGGCTCGCCAAAGACGGCGCGCTTAGCCACAGAAACGCGGCCAACAGGACGAACCCGCTCGGCACGCGCCACCGCGCTACCGCGTCGGCGTAGGGTTTGGGGAAGAGGTAGCCAGGCATGGAAGCAATCGTTCAAACACCCGCTGCGGCGACAGCGCGCGCATGCAAGGGAGGATCTCATCTATTCTCCGATATGTCATGGGCGCGGTTGGATCACGCAGTACTTCAATCGTCCCTCCATACGGTCCGTTGCGCGCCGGATCGGTCGGGCCGAACAACGCCACGCCCTTCTTTCCTAGCGCCGCGGCCAGATGCATCGGACCGCTGTCCAGTCCAACAACAGCCGCCGCGCGGCGCGTCGCATCCAGCAAGCCGTTAAGCGAACTCGTGTGCACAGCAACGCCCTCCGGCACAGTCGCGCCCGGCGCAACATTCAGGACCAACGTATGGTTGTGACGCCGCAGCATCGCCGCCAGTTCGCCGTAATATTCCAGCGGCCACTGCTTCGCCTTCCAACCCGCAAACGGCGCGGCCAGCACAAACGGGCCATCGGGCAACACGCCTTCTGAAGCGCCGGACGGCAACGGAAAATCGATCGTCAACTGCTCCGGCCCCGCCGCCGCCGCCAGCGCCAGGCCATGCTCGACGACATGCGCGCCGGCCGGCCTAACGCGCGACGTGTAGAACAACGTCGACAACCCTTCACGCGCAACACCCCGTGCATAGCCGATGCGCACCGGCGCGCCGCTCGCCCGCGCTACCAGCGCGGACTTGATCAGACCTTGTGCATCGACGGCGATATCGAATCGCTTCGACCGCAACGCGCCCCACGCCGCCCGCACACTCGCCGTCGATCGCCGGTTCAATTCGATAATTTCGTCGACATCCGGATTCCCCGCCAGCAGCCACTTCCAACGCGGTTCGATGACCCACGTCAGCCGCGCACCGCGCAGTCCGCGCTTTAGCGACGCGGCCGCCGGCAAAGCGTGCAGCACATCGCCAAGCGCGCCCAACCGGACGAATAAAACCTCAGGCATTCCGCGTCTGCACGTGGCGCATCAACGCCGCGCGCCGCTCCGCGTCGCCGGGTCGTTCGTCGATGACACGCTCAAACCCAGCCAGCGCCGCCTCGCCGATGACCACGCGTTCGACGTCGCGGCATGCCGCCGCCAACTCCGCCCGCGCACGCGCCGGCAGCAACGCATCGGACGGATCGCAGACGCACACCGTCAACGGCCCGTGTTCCAGAGCCAACTCCCGCAAGCGGTCCGTATGCGCCGCCACCATGGGGTCGAAATAGGCGGCAACGGCAAGCGGCCCTCTCGCGGCATCGACAATTTTCGTTCTCGTGTCCACCGTTCTATTGTGCCGAATTCGGAGCGAGCCGAAAAATCACAAACGTCGGCCGGCCAAACGAATCGGCGATGCGCTCCTTCTCGCCAATCAGCAGGCGCTTCGCCGCTGCCATCTCGCGGAACCGTTTCCAATCGTCCGAAAGCACGATCGAACCCTCGGCGCGCTGGACGTAAACATATGCCGTCCAATCTTCTGCGTCATCGGGAATCCCCACCCGCATCGCGCGATTACCGCGCGTCAACAGGTACGCCGCATCGTACACGCCCCAGTCGAGAAAGCGATAAGACGCCGAAGGGTCTTTGCGAATGCGCTCGGACAGCGGACCGATCGCATCCGTCCAAGCCATGTCGCCGCCAAACCGAATCAGAAACGAGTAGTGTTGATTGACGACCAGCAACTGGCTGATCAACACAACAGCCATGGCCCCGCGCGCCAACAAAGACGGCATCGCCAACAGACCCATCGCCGCGATCAATTGCGGCAGCGGCCACAGCAGCCCAAGGTGATGGGGCGCGTTCCCGCCGCCTGCCGCCAGCGCCATCGCCGCAAAACCGGCCAGCAACGCGGCAACCGCAAAACGGTAGTAACGGTGCCTCCAACCCAGCACCAGGCCTATCGCGACGAGCCAAGCAAACAACGAACTCGTCGGCTCACCCGCAAACTTCCCGATGCGCACAACGGTGTTGTCGACCTGCGACGGCGGCCCATCGATCATCGCCATCGATCCGAACAACTGCCGCCCGTTCATTGTGTACCACAACGCCTCGGCCTTCGGCCGAAACTCGGAGGCGGTCAATTCCCGAGTGCCCTCCACGCGAAATGACGACCAATTCGTCTTCACGTTGTGCGCCAAAAACGGATACGCGCCCAGCAAAAACCCGAACGCCGCAACGGGAACAGCGCGCCACGGAATGCGCAACCCCGCCAACGCCCCCGCGCCGATTCCGAACAGAACCCACAAAAACGTAATCTTGTCCCAAAGCCCCAATCCCCAGCAGACACCCGCCGCCAGCGCCCAAGGCCAACTCCGAAATCGCACCCAGCAGTAAAATCCGGCCACACACAGCAGCCACTGCAGCACAACCGGCCCGGAATCGCAGCGCGCCTTAAACACGAACGTCGCATCACAAACAAGCAGGGCACTCGCCAATACCGCCAGGCGATCCTCGCCCAGCCGTTGCAACAACCGGCAGAACAAGTAGACCGTCAGCGCGCCAAGCAATATCGGCGGCCACCGCGCCGACTCATTCGACGGATCCACAAAACGAAACAGCACCGCATAGAGCGCCGACTTCACCGTGCCCATATACGGAAAACACATCGCAGGGATTCGAAAACCCAGCACGCGGACCATCGGCGGCGGTACGACCGGTTCCCACAACACCGATGAAAACAATACTTCGTCGGCTTGAATCCCCGGCTGATCCAACCGCCACCCGGCCAGTAGCGGAATCGCCGCCGCAAACGCCAGCGCAATCAATCGCTGCTTTACGACTGGCTGATCTGCACGAGTCTCCATGCTTCCTCGGCCACTCGCGACGACTCGACGGCTTTCATGCAGCGATGATCGGTCGGACACTCGCGCAACAAACACGGGCTGCAATCCACCGGCTCGCGGACGATCGATGCCAGCGGCCCCGTCGGGCCCGTGGCGATATGATCGGTCGCGCCGAACACCGCTACCGTCGGCACGCCCACCGCCGACGCCACATGCATCGCACCCGAATCGTTCGTCAGAAACGCAGTGCACGCCGACGCCATCGCCACAAACTCATCCAGCTTCGCCGCGCCGGCGAAATTGATCGTCTTCACATCGGCGCTGCTCACGATCCCGCGCACCGTCTCGCACAACTCTTTTTCATCCGGCGAGCCGAACAGCGCCACCCCCGAATCGCACTGCCGCGCCAGATCGATTGCCGCTTCGGCGAAACGTTCCGGCAGCCATCGCTTCGCCGTCCCATACGCCGCGCCTGGGCTTACGCCGATCCAATCGCCGCTTCCGCCGCGGTCGCGCAACATCTTCCGCCCATGCACGCGCAAGTACTCGACGCCGGGCACGCGAATCGCCTCACACTCGGGGATGCGCTCGATCAAACCCGCGCGACGCAGCAGCTCCAGGTAGTAGAAACGCTGATGCTCCGGAATTTCGTCCTTGCCAGGCACCGCGATCGGGTCGGTCAACAACAACCCGCGCCCGTCTCGCGCGTACCCGATCCGCGCCGGAATCTGCGCCATCCACACCAGGGCCGCCGCTTCGAATGCGTTTTGAAAAAGGATCGCGCAATCGAATTGCATACCCTGCAAATCCCGCGCGAGTTTCCGCTTGGCCCGAAGGTCGCGCGGACCGCGCGCCAGATCGTAAGCGATCACGTCGTCGACCAGCGAGTTGTCGTAGAGCCCCGCCACCCACGGCCGCGCCAACAGCGTGATGTGCGCCTCCGGAAACCGCGCGCGCACCGCCGCCATCGCGGGCAAACACATCACGGCGTCGCCCACCCAGTTCGTCGCGCGAATGAGGATTCTGCGAAATTCCATGCGCTACAATCGGACCGTTACGGCAATCATGACTTTGGAAGAGAAGCGTTTGCTCCAGGAACAAGGGTACCTGATCATGCGTGGCGTGATCGACCCGGAGTGGCTCGCCGAGCTGCGGCGCGAGACCGAAGCGATCCTGAAAGCCGAAGGCGACAACGCCGGCGGCGAATTTCGGAAAGAAGAAGGATCGGACCGCCTGGCTAACCTCGTCGACAAGGGCGAGACGTTCCGCCGGCTCGTCTCCCATCCTATGCTGCTCGAAGCCGCCGAGGCCGTACTCGGACCCGACTTCAAACTTTCGAGCCTCAACTACCGCGCTGCCCTTCCCGGCGAAAAAAGCCACCAGCCGCTGCACTGTGACATGGGCTTGGTCGAGGACGAACGCGGCTTCGCCGTCTTCAATTCGATCTGGATGCTCGACGATTTCACGCCGTTGAACGGCCCCACCCGCTTCGTCCCTAACACACACCGGTCCGGCAAAACGCCGCAGCAGGTCTTGAATGATCCCAACGCCCCGCATCCCGACGAACAGGTGACGCTCGGCCAGGCCGGCGACGTCGTGCTGATGAACTCGCACCTTTGGCACGGCGGTACCCAGAACCACACCGCCACGCCGCGCCGATCTCTGCACGGCTTCTACGTCCGCGCCGATCTGCCGCAGCAGCAGTATCAGAAGCGGTTGCTCCGCCCGGAAACCCAAACCGCGCTCAACCCGCTGCTACGAAAGGTCCTCGCCCTTGACGATCCACGCAATGACGAACTCTCGGCCACCGGCAGCGGCAAAAGCGGGTTCTTGAAGTGACCGAATTCCCGGCTTTCATGAAGAACGCCGTGAACCGCATCGCGCGCTCCGAACAAGCGACGCCCGGCGTCGACGGGTATGTTTTCGATGGCGCCGATGGCAGCCAAATGGCCTTCTGGACCTGCTCCGAAACCGCCAGTTCGACGCCGCATGTTCACGACTTCGACGAATACATGCTTGTCGTCGAAGGCTGCTACACATTGATAATCGACGGCCGCCGCATCCAGTTAAACCGGGGCGATGAATACGTCATCGGCCGCGGCGTCGAGCACGCTGGCGAAGTTCTCGCCAACACCCGCACGATCCACTGGTTTGGCGGCAAGCGCGCCAACCGGGTAGCCTGAAGTGTAGGCCGCATGAACCCGCTCCACTCCATCCCCTTCGCCATCCCCTTCGACCAAATTCGCGCCGAGCACGTGCGCGCCGGCATCCGCCAGCTCATCGCGGAAGCCAAGGAACGCATCGAACAGATCGCCGCGCCAACCGAACCGCGCACCTACGCCAACACCCTGCTCCCGCTCGACCGCGCCACCGAACCGCTCGACGTCGCCCTCGGCGTAGTGCGCCACCTCGAATCGGTCGCCACCTACCCGGAACTGCGCGAAGCCTTTAACGACATTCAAGACGACGCCACCGCGTTCTACTCAAGCGTGCGCCTGCACGACGGCCTCTGGCAAGCCGTAAAGAACTTCGAGTCTACAGGCGACGCGAAGCTTCTCAAAGGCGTGGACGCGCGCTATTTGAAAAAGACCGTCGACGCCTTCCGCCTCTCCGGCGCCGACCTCGATCCCGAAGGAAAGAAAAAACTCGCCGCCCTCGACATCGAACTCGCGCAGGTAACGACAAAGTTCTCCGAAAATGTACTGGACGCCACCAACGCCTGGGAACTGCTCGTCGACGACGAAACAAAACTCAAAGGCCTACCGCCCTCCGCCGTTGCAGCCGCGCGCCAAAGCGCCGAATCGAAAGGCCACCCCGGCTGGCGATTCACCCTGCAGCAGCCGTCCTACGTCGCCGTCATGACCTACCTCGACGACCGCGCCATCCGCGAACAGCTCTACCGCGCCTACGCCACACGCGCGACGGACGAAAAATTCGACAACCGCGCCAACGTCGTCAAAATCCTCCAGCTGCGCGCCGAAAAGGCGCGAATGCTCGGATTCACCAACTTCGCCGACCTCGTGCTGATCGACCGCATGGCCAAAACCGGCGCCGCCGCGCAAGCGTTTCTCGACGACCTTGAAGCCAAGACCCAGCCCTTCTTCGCCACCGAAAACGCGCAACTCGAAACCTTCGCGCAACAATCGCTCGAACCCTGGGACATCGCCTACTACGCCGAGAAACAACGCGTCGCGCTGTACAACTTCGACGAAGAAGAGTTGCGGCCCTACTTCGCCCTGCCAAGCGTGATCGAAGGCATGTTCACCCTCACGGGCAAGCTCTTCGGCATCGAAGTTAAAGAGCGTTCCGGCATTCCGGCTTGGGACGCGAGCGTCAAGTATTACGACATCTTCGATCAATCCACGCACGCCCATCTCGGCAGCTTCTACTCCGACATGTACCCGCGCGAAAACAAGCGCGGCGGCGCGTGGATGGATTCGTTTCTAACCGGAATGCCCGGCCAGCCGCACCTCGGCCTGATCTGCGGCAATCTCACGCCGCCCATCGGCGACGACCCCGCGCTGCTCACCCACCGAGACGTCGAAACACTCTTCCACGAGTTCGGCCACCTGCTCCACCACATCCTCACCAACGTGCCGATCCGCGATCTCGCCGGCACTTCGGTCGCCTGGGATTTCGTCGAACTCCCCTCGCAGATCATGGAAAACTGGTGCTGGGAGAAGGAAGCCCTCGACCTCTTCGCCCGCCATTACAAAACCGGCGAAACCATCCCGGCCGGCCTGCTCGACAAGATGAAACGGGCCCGCACCTACCGCGCCGCCAACGGCCAAATGCGGCAGCTCAGTTTCGGCGCTGTCGATCTGGCCTTGCACACCCGTTACGACGCCGCCCGCGATGGCGATGTCATCGCCTGGTCACGTGCGATCCTGCAGCGGTTTTCCGCCGCCAGGTTCCCGGACGATCACGCCATGATCGCCAGCTTCACTCACCTGTTCGCTAATCCGACAGGCTACGCCGCCGGTTACTACTCCTACAAATGGGCCGAAGTCCTCGACGCCGACGCCTTCAGCCGCTTCCACAAGGAAGGCGTCTTTAACGAATCGACCGGCCGCGCGTTTCGGGAGAACATTCTCTCCAAAGGCGACAGCGACGATCCCGCTGCTCTGTTCCGGGCATTCATGGGCCGGGATCCCGACGCGCAAGCCCTCCTGAAACGCTCCGGTCTCGC
>VFZQ01000187.1 GCA_016871135.1 Acidobacteriota bacterium
GCGCCGTTTTCACAAACGCCAATTACGAACACTACCCCACCGTGACCGCAGTCGGCCATGCGACCATCCTCTCCGGCGCTTCGCCGCTCACCAGCGGCATTGTCGCAAATGATTGGTACGAGCCGGAATCGGGCAAAGTCGTCTCTTCAGTCAACGACAAGAATCTGAAACTGCTCGGCGCGGATACCGATGCGTCTTCCCCGCACCGTCTCATGGTCTCCACCGTCCCCGACGAAATCAAGATGTCGGGCAAGGGCGAAGCCAAGGCTATCGGCATCTCGATCAAGGACCGTTCCGCGATTCTTCCGGTTGGCCGCATGGCCGACGCCGCGTATTGGTTCTCCAACGAAGCCGGCCAGTTCGTCACGTCGACCTGGTACATGAATGCCATGCCCCAATGGGTCGCCGCCTTCAACGCCAAAAAGCTCGGCGAACGCTACCTCGGCAAGCCGTGGATCCCGCTCGCCGGAGGCGCCCCCTTGAAGACGATGCTCTCCAAGCCCGACACGATGTTTTACTCGAACCTCGAGAAGTCGCCCTTCTGCAATGAACTGCTCGAAGAGTTCGCCGAGGCCGCCATCGAGAACGAAAAACTCGGTACCCACGCCGGCATCGATACCCTCTCGCTGAGCCTCTCCGGAAACGATTACGTCGGCCACGCCCACGGCCCCGATTCCCCGGAAGTCCGTGACGTCTCCATTCGCACGGACCGTCTTCTCGGCAAGCTCTTCGCTTTCCTCGACAAGAAGATCGGCATGCGTAACGTTGTCGTCGTCCTCACAGCCGATCACGGCGTCGGTCCGGTCCCCGAAATCAACGTCGCTCGAAAAATGCCCGGCATTCGTTTCAAGGATGCCGACTTCGCCGCCGCTGTCGAAAAGGCCCTCAAGTCCAAGTACGGCTACGAAAAATGGACCGTCGGCAAGAACAGCCAGCAGATGTACCTCGAGCCCAAGCTTCTTGCCAAGTACAACGCCGAGGAGGTCCGTAAACTCGCCGCCGATACTCTCAGGAACTTACCGTACGTCATGCGTGTCTATACCAAGGATCAGATTCTTCGCGGTGAAATCGGCCAGGACAAATTCTCGCGCCGTATCGCCGCCGGATACCATCCGTCCCGCAGTTCGGACGTCGTTGTAATGATGGCGCCGTACGCCATCTTCGCCACCGACAAAGCGACCCATGGCACCTACTACAGCTACGACACGCATGTCCCCATCCTTCTCATGGGACCCGGCATCAAACCCGGCAAGTACCACACGCCGGCCGCCGTAAACGATATTGCCCCGACCCTGGCCACTTTGTTAGAAGTGGAAACTCCCGCCGGTTCCATGGGCCGCGTGCTCGTTGAGGCGCTGGTTCCGTGATACGCTGTTGTTTAGTTCAATCGCTCAGCGGGAATCTCAGGAGAAATCTGTAACATGTTCGGAATTCGTCAGGCTCGGGTCGTGCTTCCCGTCCTTTTTGCTTTGTGCGCCTCCACGATGACGGCGCAGGTCAAGGTCGCCATCATCAATCTGCAGAAGGCGGTGCTAGATACCGCCGAAATTCAAAAGGCGCAGAAAGAACTTGAAGCGCGCTACAAGCCGCGTCAGGACAAGATGGAGGCGTTGCAGAAAGAGCTGCAAAACATCCAAAACCAGTTGCAGACGCTCGCCGGCAAGCTCACACCGCAAGCCGAACAGGAGTACAACCTGCAAGGTCAGCGCAAGCAGCGCGAGTTGCAGCGCGTCACGGAAGATTTGCAGGCCGACGTCGACCGCGAGCGCCAGGACATCCTCGGCCGCAGCGGCACCCGTATGAGCGACGTAGTCAAGAAGGTCGCTGAAACCAAGGGCCTCGATGTTGTCGTCGACGTTTCCAATACCATCTACTTCAAACCGGCGCTGGACATTACCGCGGAAGCGACCGCCGAATACAACAAGGCGTTCCCCGCCAAGTAGTCCTCCGCCAGGAGGACAAAATCCATGAGCGGCTATCTCGATAATTTCGGCGTCGTGGACGCCAAGCGCGAGAAGCGGAATAAACGCATCGTTATCTCGATTCTGTCGATCGCGGTCGCCGGTGGACTACTCTGGTACTTCTTCCGCGATTGGAAAGAAGAGGCGCGCCTCCGCGAGTTCTTCGCTCTGCTCGAAAAGAAGGACTACAAGCAGGCCTATGGGCTCTGGGGCTGCACCGACGCCACTCCCTGCCGCGATTACGCCTTCGACAAGTTCCTCCGCGACTGGGGGCCGGAATCGATCGCCGGAAACCTCTCCGCCGTCCAACGCGGCAAAGTGAAGAGTTGCTCCGGCGGAATCATCCAGCAGATGACCATCAAGGGCGAAGACGTTAATCTTTACGTCGCTCGTAATTCCCTCGTGCTCGGTTTCTCTCCCTGGCCAGTCTGCGCACCCCGCATCTCCACCTAGGACGCTACGATGCGCATGGATAAATGGCTCTGGGCCGCGCGCTTCTTCAAGACCCGCGCGCTCGCCGCCCGCGCCTGCGACTTCGGCCGGGTGACCTCAAACGGCTACCCAGCTAAGCCCATGCGCGAAGTCCGCATCGGGGACATACTGACTATCAAGAACGACACGGGCGACTTCACCATCGAAGTCCTAGGGCTCAGCCAAATGCGCGGGCCAGCCGGCGTCGCCCGAACCCTCTTCCAGGAAGGCGAAGAAAGCAAGGCGAAACGCCTTGAAGCCGCCGAACTCCGCAAAGCCATGACCCTCGCCGGCGGTTTCACCGAGTCCAAACCCGAAAAACGTGACCGCCGCCTGCTCAACCGTATGCGGGGACGCTAGCCGGCTTGCGGCGCCCACCCTCCGCTCACGCCTTCAATTCGAACACTACTTCCACCTCTACCGCCGCGCCCGTCGGCAGCGAGGCAAATCCCAGCGCCGAGCGTGCGTGATATCCATCTCCGTCCTTGCCGAAGATCTCGTGCAGCAGATCCGACGCGCCATTGATCACCAGGTGCTGCTCGATAAATTCCGGCGCCGAGTTCACACATCCAAGAACTTTAATGACCCGCAATCCATCCAGCGTGCCATTGACGTTCCAAACCGAATTCAAGATCTTGGTTACGCATTCGCGAGCCGCGGCATAGCCGTCCTGCGTCGTCAAACCCTCGCCCAGCTTGCCTTTCAGCGTGCTCACATGTCCTGAGCTCCATAGCTGATTCCCGGTCCTGATGCAGAGGTTCAAATACCCCGGCGTCTGCTTCTCGAAACTCACTCCGAGTTCTTGTGCTTTATGTTCAGGTCCCATTCGGTTATTATCACCCTATGAAGATCGCACGCCTATTCCTCCTCGCAACCGCCGCCGTTTTCGCCGCCGATGTCGACGGCAAATGGAACGCCACCGTCACCACCGGCAACGGCGAATTCCAACTCACCTACACCCTCAAAGCCGATGGCGAAAAACTGTCGGGTACCATCTCCAGCCAGTTGGGGGAACTGGAAGTGAAGGAAGGAAAGGTCGCGGGCAACGACCTGAGCTGGGTCATGATCATGGAGCGCAACGGCAACCAGATGCGCATTCTCCACAAAGCGACCGTCAACGGCGCCGAAATGAAGATCAAGGCCATCCCCGAAGGCGCCGAAGACCGTACTATGGAGTTCACGGCCAAAAAAGCCGCCTCCTAGCGCCACACGATATACTGTTTCGTAACGATGCAGGAGATGAGCCTCTTCTGGCTCCGCGTGGCGGCGGTGCTTTATTCCGTCGGTCTCGTCTACGTTGCCGACTACTTCATCCGCCGTAGCGCCGCGCTTTACAAGCCCGCCTTCTCGGCCTTTACCGCCGCCGTCGTGTTCCACTTCGTCGCCGTTGTCGAACAAGCCGTCGCGACCAAAGACCAGTTCCAAACGGTTTCACTCCTGGCGCTCGTGTTGGCCATCGTGTTCCTGGTCGTCGTCTGGATTTACGAATTTGAAAGCCTCGGCTTGGTGGGGTTCCCGCTGATCGCCGTCTTGACCTGGATCGGCGCCGCCGCTTCAATTAACGTCTGGCCCGCCAGCGGACTGCGCGACGCCTGGTTGCTCGGTCACGTACTCCTCAACATCGGCGGCTTCACTTCGACCCTCTTCATGGCCCTCGCCTCGGTGTTCTATCTTCTGCAAGAGCGCCACCTAAAAACCAAACAGCCCATCCCGGTTTTCACGCAACTGCCGCCCCTCCACACTCTTGATCAGCTCTCGACGCGCGCTATGTACGCGGGCTTCGTGTTCACCACCGTCGGCGTCATCGCCGGCAGCGGCTGGGCGTACATGGAGTCCGGTACGCGGTGGATCGGCGAAGGCCGCATCCACATCTCGCTGTTCACGTGGGCCTTCTATCTCGCTGTCGTGCTGCTGCGTTCGAGCGGGGGCTGGCGCGGCCGCCGCGCGGCCTTCCTTGCTTTCTACGTGCTTCTGTTCTCAACGCTGACCTGGATCTCGCACACCGGATTGCGCCCACTGCTCGCCAAATGAAACTCCACGTCACAGGTCTGAATCATCGCACCGCGCCGGTCGAACTGCGCGAACGATTGGCCTTTGACGCCGCCGCTCTGCCCGATGCGCTACGCGAACTCCGCAATGCCGCCGGCATGCACGAAAGCCTGATTCTCTCCACCTGCAACCGCGTTGAAATTGTCGTCGCCGGCGATGAATCCGCCGACGCCGATCGCGCCGTCGCCGGTTTTCTCGATAACGCCCGCCCCGGCCATCGCCTCGATTTCCAGCGCCACTTCTATCACTACGAAAACCACGATGCGATCCGTCATCTGTTCCGCGTCGCATCGTCGCTCGATTCGATGGTCGTTGGCGAGCCCCAAATTCTCGGGCAACTGAAAGACGCCTGGTCGCTGGCCAAAGAAGAAGGTGCCGTAGGCCAGTATCTCGACGCCGTGTTGACGCGTGCCTTCAACGTCGCCAAACGCGTACGCACTGAAACCACGATCGGCGAAAGCGCCGTCTCGGTCTCTTTTGCCGCCGTTGAACTGGCTCGCGAAATATTCGGCTCGCTTACCGGCTGCAAAGTCCTGCTGATCGGCGCTGGCAAGATGTCGGAACTTGCGGCGCGCCACTTGCACCGTTCCGGCGCCGAAAAGATATTCGTCACGAATCGGACCCGCGCGCGCGCCGAAGAAATGGCCTCGCTATTCAACGGCACAATCGTCGACTACGACGAGTTCCTCGACGCGATGCCGGCAATCGATATCGTCATCGCCTCCTCCGGCGCGCAGCACTACATCTTGAACGAAGCGCAGGTCCGCCAAGTGTGCGCCAAACGCAAAGGCCGGCCGATCTTCTTCATCGATATTGCCGTTCCTCGCAACATCGATCCCGCCGTCAACACCCTCGAAAACGTCTTCCTCTACGACATCGACGATCTCGGCCGCGTCGTCGAACAGAATCGCAAAGGCCGCGAGGCCGAGGCGCAGGCGGCCGAGGCGATCATCGCCGATGAAGTGGACAAGCTCATCGCGCGCTTGCGAGTCCGAGAAGCCGCGCCTGTTATCGTCGCCCTGCAGGAGCAGTTCGAGCGCACCCGTCAGGCCGAACTACAGAGGCTGCGCGGCAAACTCGGCGCGCTGGCTCCGCAGCAGGAAGAGGCCCTCGAATTGTTGACCAAAGCGATGATGGCGAAGGTCGCCCACGGCCCGATTGCCGAGATACGCCGCCTCGCGGCGAGCGAAGAAGGCTGGGGCGAAATCGAAACGATCCGGCGCGCCTTGCGCCTGGATGAGACGGACAAATGAGCGAACTCGTAATCGGATCGCGCGGCTCCAAGCTCGCGCTATGGCAGGCCAATCACATCGCGGCGAAACTTGCGGCCCTCGGTCACTCTACGCGTATAGATATCATTCAAACTACCGGCGACAAAATCACTGATGTCGCGCTGAGCAAAGTCGGCGCCAAGGGCCTGTTCACCAAGGAAATCGAGGAAGCGCTGCTCGCCGGAACGATCGATCTCGCCGTGCATTCGGCCAAGGACATGCCGACCGAACTGCCCGTTGGCCTCGTTTTATCGGCATTTCCCGAACGCGAAGATCCGCGCGACGCCTTGATCGGCTCCACGCTCGCCGCGCTCCCGAACGGCGCAATCGTCGGCACAAGTTCCTTGCGCCGAGCGGCGCAACTTCGCGGCATCCGGCAGGATCTGGTGATCAACGATCTGCGTGGCAATGTCGACACGCGATTGCGCAAACAGGCCGAAGGGCAATATGCGGCCATCGTACTCGCGGCGGCGGGATTGACGCGGCTCGGCTGGCAGGACCGCATCACCGAATATCTCGACCCCGAGGTCTTCATCCCCGCTGTCGGCCAAGGCGCGCTCGCGATCGAAACCCGCGACGACAGCGGCGCCGGACACGCGGCAGCGATGAAGTTGGACGACGCCGCCACGCGCACGCGCGTAACCGCCGAACGCGCCGCGCTCGCCGCGATGGGCGGCGGATGTCAGGTCCCGCTCGGCGCGCATGCGGTAGTCGGCAAGCACGGCGAAATCAACATGCGCGGCATCGTTGTGTCGCCCGACGGACGCTTTATTGTCAACGCCACCGCAACGGGCGCCGGCAACGATCCCGCCGGCGTCGGCGCGGCACTGGCCAAGAAACTCCTCGCCAGCGGCGCTTCGATTGTGCTCCAACAGGTGGGAATGTGACTGGCAAGGTCTACCTTGTCGGTGCGGGCCCGGGCGATCCAGACCTGATCACCGTCAAGGGCCGCGACGTCTTGCAGCGCGCGGGCGTTGTTCTGTACGACAACCTAGCCGCGCACGAACTGCTCGATCTCGCTCCGTGCGCCGAAAGAATCTACGTCGGCAAAAAGAAGTCCGACCACTCGATGCCGCAGACTGAAATCAGCCAACTGCTCATCGCGAAGGCGCGCGAACACGCGGTCGTCGTTCGATTAAAGGGCGGCGATCCGTTCATCTTCGGCCGGGGCGGGGAAGAGTTGGAAGCGCTCCACGATGCGGCCATCGATTACGAAGTCATTCCCGGCGTGACGTCGGCGCTCGGCATGGCCGCCTGTACCGGCGTGCCGCTCACACATCGCGAGCACACCTCATCGGTCAGCTTTGTTACCGGCCACGATCCTTCGAAGATCGACTGGTCGCGCGTCGGGCATTCCGAAACGCTCGTCATCTACATGGGCTTGAGCAGCGCCGCCGACATCGCCTCGCGGTTGATTGCAGCCGGCCGCGCGCCGCATACGCCCGCGCTTGTCGTGCAGCGCGCGACAACGCCGCGCCAACACACCGTACGCACCGATCTCGCCTCGCTCGCCGAAGCCGTCAAGCCATTGAAGCCGCCCGCGACGATCGTCATCGGCGAAGTGGCCGCGCTCGGCGACAAACTCGATTGGTTCGCGCGCCGCCCGCTGCACAACAAGACGATCGTTCTCCTCCGCGCGCCCGAGCAATCAAGTGAATCGGCCCACGCGCTCCGATCTCGGGGCGCGCACGTCATCGAAGCCCCCGTGATCGCTCTCGAAGCCATCGATTTCGCCGTACCCGATCTCGCCGCCTACGACTGGCTGCTCTTCACCTCCGCTAACGCGGTTCGTTTCTTCTTCGCGCAAATTCCCGATACCCGCCGCGTTACGCCGCGCGTAATGGCTATCGGCCCAGCAACCGCCGCGGCTCTGCGCGAGTATCGAATCGTGGCCGATGCCGTTGGAGAGGGTGTCGCCGAAAATCTGCAGGGCCTTTCGGGCCGAGTGCTGCTCCCGCGCGCCGCTGTCGCCCGCGATGTCATCCCAGGTGTCGAAGTCCTGCCGGTCTATCGCAACGTCGTTCCTCCAGGCGCCGCCGAAAAAATTGCCGCCATCGCGCACGCCGATTTCATCGTGTTCACCAGTTCCAGCACCGTCAAGAATTTCCTCGCGCTCGACGGCCGCCGCCTGCTCGACGCCGGCGCGCGCGCGATTTCGATCGGGCCTGCGACCAGCGAAACGCTGCGCGCGCACGGCATTGTCATCGCCGCCGAGGCAAACCCGCACACCTTCGATGGTGTGATAGACGCGATAATCAGGTAGATGCTGCTCCTGTTCCTCGCCTACGCGTTGCGCGTGCCGCTCGGGATTGACAACTACGTCCCTGCGCCGGCGTCGAATCCCATCACCAAGGAGTCGGCGGCGCTCGGCCGCAAGCTCTTCTTCGACAAGCGTCTCTCGCGCGATGGTACCGTCTCCTGCGCAACCTGCCACGATCCCCAATACGGCTTTACCGACAAACACCCGAAGGCCGTCGGCATCGAAAACAAAGTTGGCCCGCGACGCACGCCGCGCATCCTGAACCGCGCCTGGGGCAAGCGATTCTTCTGGGATGGCCGCGCGCCCGATCTCGAACACCAGGTCGCGCAGCCTATCGCCAATCCTTCGGAAATGGATATGCCGGTCGCCAAGGTCGTGGCGCGTCTGGCGGCCATCGACGAGTACAAAGGTATCGATGAAAAGGGATTGCGGTTCGCGCTGGCGTCATACGTGCGGACCATTCTCGCCGGCAACTCGCCCTACGATCGCTACCTGGCTGGTGACAATTCCGCGTTGACCGCCGAACAACAAGTGGGCCTCAATTTGTTTCGCGGCAAAGCCGGCTGCATCTCCTGTCACCTCGGCCCAAACCTGACCGATGAAGGCTTCCACGTCACCGCCGCC